>NZ_JBSFGK010000019.1:26172-115607 GCF_053596495.1 Kitasatospora sp. NPDC001683 | reverse complement strand
CCGCGCCCCCCGCCCGCCGGCCGCCGGGCGGGGGGCGCCCCCCCCGGGCCCCCCCCCCGCGCCCCCGCCGCGGGGCGGCGCCCCGGACCGGCTCCTGGGAAGGTAGGTCCAGGACCGCGTGACCGCGCGGGCCATTGGGCGTGCCGGGAGAGCGATGGCGGTGGACGAACAGCGGGCCGGGAGCAGGGTCAGCCGGCCGGAGATCAGGCTGGTCCGGCGCGGGTTCACCGATCCCGCGAAGGCGGTGCGACTGCTGGACGGCCCCGGCCTGGAAGGCCTGGCCGACGACCCGGTGCTGCTGGACGCGCTCGGCGCCACCGCCGACCCCGACCTCGCGCTGCTGGGCCTGGCCCGGCTGCTGGAGGCCGCCGACGAGGCGGACCGGCACACCCTGCGCGACACCCTCACCACCTCCAAGCCGCTGCGCGACCGGCTGCTCGGCGTGCTCGGCGTCTCCACCGCGCTCGGCGACCACCTCGCCCGGCACCCGCACGACTGGCACGTGCTGGTCACCTTCGAGCTGCGCGACATGCACCCCGGCCCGGAGGACTTCCGCCGCGCCCTCGCCGAAGGCGTCAAGGACGGCGACCTCAGCCCGGCGAACGCCCTGCGGGTCGCCTACCGCCGCTGCCTGCTGGCCATCGCCGCCCGCGACCTCACCGGCACCACCGACCTCGCCCAGACCGCCGCCGAGCTCGCCGACCTGGCCGGCGCCACCCTGCAGACCGCCCTGGACCTCGCCGCCGAGCAGGACCCGGAGGCCGCCGCGGCCTGCCGGCTCGCGGTGATCGGCATGGGCAAGTGCGGCGGCCGCGAACTCAACTACGTCTCGGACGTGGACGTCATCTTCGTCGCCGAGCCGCGCGAGGGCGTGGACGAGCACGAGGCGGTCAAGGCCGCCACCCGGCTGGCCGCCGCGCTCACCCGGCTCTGCTCGGACACCACCGGCGAGGGCACCATCTGGCCGGTGGACGCCAACCTGCGCCCCGAGGGCCGCAACGGCCCGCTGGTGCGCACCCTGGCCAGCCACCTCGCCTACTACCAGCGCTGGGCCAAGACCTGGGAGTTCCAGGCGCTGCTCAAGGCCCGCCCGGTCGCCGGCGACGCCGAGCTCGGCACCGCCTACGTCGAGGCGCTCGCCCCGATGGTCTGGCAGGCCGCAGCCCGGGAGAACTTCGTCACCGACGTGCAGCAGATGCGCCGCCGGGTGATCGACTCCATCCCCGCCCCCGAAGTGGGCCGCCAGCTCAAGCTGGGCCCGGGCGGGCTGCGCGACGTCGAGTTCTCCGTCCAACTGCTCCAGCTGGTGCACGGCCGCACCGACCCGGCGCTGCGCAGCGGCAACACCCTGGAGGCGCTGGCCGCGCTCTCCCGCGGCGGGTACGTCGGCCGGGCGGACGCCGCCTCGCTGGACGCCGCGTACCGCTTCCTGCGCTCGCTGGAGCACCGCATCCAGCTGCACCGGCTGCGCCGCACCCACCTGATGCCCACCGCCGAGGAGGACCAGCGCCGGCTCGCCCGCTCGCTCGCCGCGCTGATCAACGACGACACCCGCGCCGACCCGGTGGCCGCGCTGCAGCGCGAGTGGAAGCGGCACGCGGTGGAGGTCCGGCGGCTGCACGAGAAGCTGTTCTACCGCCCGCTGCTCGACGCCGTCGCCGAACTGCCGCCCGGCGCCGCCGGGTTGACCCCGGACGCGGCCCGGGCCCGGCTGGAGGCACTCGGCTACGCGGACCCGGCCGCGGCGCTGCGGCACATCAGCGCGCTCGCCTCCGGGGTGAGCCGCAAGGCCGCGATCCAGCGCACCCTGCTGCCGGTGCTGCTCGGCTGGTTCGCCGAGTCCGCGGACCCGGACGCCGGGCTGCTCAACTTCCGGCAGGTCTCCGACGCGCTCGGCCGCACCCCCTGGTACCTGCGGCTGCTGCGGGACGAGAGCGCCGCCGCCGAGCAGCTGGCCCGGGTGCTGTCGGCCGGCCGGCTCGCCCCCGACCTGCTGCTGCGCGCCCCCGAGGCGGTGGCCATGCTGGGCGACCCGCAGGGCTTGGCGCCGCGCGGCCGGGCGGCGCTGCAGTCGGAGATCCTGGCGGCCGTCGGCCGGGCCGGGTCCACCGCCGCCGCCGTGGCCGCCGCCCGCTCGGTGCGCCGCCGGGAGCTGTTCCGCACCGCCGCCGCGGACGTGCTCGGCCGGCTCGGGGAGGACCCGGCCGAGGCGCTGGACGCCGCGGGGGAGGCGCTGACCGCGCTCAACGCCGCCACCCTGGAGGGCGCGCTGCGCGCCTGCGTGGCCGGCTGGGAGGCCGAGCACGGGGACCTGCCGACCCGGATCGCGGTGATCGCGATGGGCCGCTTCGGCGGGCACGAGCTGGGCTACGGCTCGGACGCCGACGTGCTCTTCGTCCACGAGCCGCTGCTCGGTTCGCTGGAGCAGGACGCGGCCCGGGCCGCCCAGGCGGTCTGCAACGAACTGCGCACCCTGCTGGCCGCGCCGTCCGTCGAACCGCCGTTGATGGTCGACGCCGACCTGCGGCCGGAGGGGCGCAGCGGCCCGCTGGTGCGCACCCTGACCTCGTACGCGGCGTACTACCGGCGCTGGTCGCACGCCTGGGAGAGT
Organism: Kitasatospora sp. NPDC001683; assembly: GCF_053596495.1. Lineage (NCBI taxonomy): Bacteria > Bacillati > Actinomycetota > Actinomycetes > Kitasatosporales > Streptomycetaceae > Kitasatospora > Kitasatospora sp. NPDC001683. The sequence goes on along the minus strand of NZ_JBSFGK010000019.1, from coordinate 112,996 downwards.
CAGGCGCTGCTGCGGGCCGAGCCGGTGGCCGGGGACGAGGAACTGGGCACCCGGTTCCGGCAGCTGATCGACCCGCTGCGCTACCCGGGCGCCGGCGTGCCGGAGCGGGACCTGGTGGAGATCCGCCGGATCAAGGCGCGGATCGAGGCCGAACGGCTGCCGCGCGGCGCCGACCCGACCACCCACACCAAGATCGGCCGCGGCGGGCTGGCGGACGTGGAGTGGACGGTGCAACTGCTCCAGCTCCAGCACGGGCACGTGGTGCCGGCCCTGCGCACCACCCGGACCAGGGCCGCGCTGGCGGCCGCCGCCGAGGCCGGGCTGGTGGAGCCGGTCGACGCGGAGGTGCTGGAAGCGGCGTGGGTGCTGGCCTCCCGGGTGCGGTCGGCGGTGATGCTGGTGCGCGGACGGCCGGGGGACAGCTTCCCGGGGGAGGCCCGGGAGCTGAGCGGGGTGGCCCGCTACCTCGGGTACGGCGCCGGGCACAGCGGGGAGCTGGTCGACCACTACCGGCGCACCACCCGGCGGGCCCGGGCCGTGGTGGACCGGCTGTTCTACGGGGCCGGCTGATCCCGGGTCGGCTGATCCCGCGGCCGGCTGATGGGGCCGGCTGATCCCGCGGACATGCGAAAGGGGCCCCGGTGGGGGCCCCTTCGTGGGTTCCGTCAGCGCCGGGCGCTGCTGACCGTCGGCTCGCTCCACTGCTCGGGGACGGTGACCGGCTCCTCGGCCGACTCCCGGGCCGGCACCTGCGGCAGCTTGTAGACCCACTCGTGGTAGAGCCAGCGGGCGGTCAGGAAGCCCACCATGAGGCAGATCGCTCCGCCGACGGCGTCCATCCAGAAGTGGTTGGCGGTCGAGATGATGACCGTCAGGGTGGCCAGCGGGTACATCAGCCCGAGCACCCGGACCCAGGCCCGGCGGGCCAGGAAGAAGATCGCCAGACCGCACCACGTCGACCAGCCGATGTGCATCGAGGGCATGGCCGCGTACAGGTTGGAGACGTGCGCGGCGGGCCCCGAGGCGAACGAGCCCCAGGTGTGGTGGGTCTGGACGGTGTCGATGAAGCCGCCATCGGTCATCAGCCGGGGCGGCGCCAGCGGGAAGAAGTAGAAGCCGACCAGGGCGATCCCGGTGGTGACGAACAGCACCGTGCGGGCCGCGACGTAGCGGCCGGGGTGGCTGCGGTAGAGCCAGACCAGCACGCCGATGGTGATGATGAAGTGCAGCGTCGCGTAGTAGTAGTTCATCCCGGTGATGAGCCACCCGACGCTGTCCATGGCGTGGTTGACGGAGCGCTCGACGGCGATGCCGAGGTGGTGCTCCAGGTCCCAGATCCAGCGCGCGTTCCGCTGCGCCACCGCCTCCTGCTCCGGGACGGCGTTGCGCACGATCGAGTAGAGCCAGTAGCTGATGCCGATCAGGGCCAGCTCGAACCAGATCCGCGGTCGGGCCGGTGAGCGGCGCTGGTCGCGCACCCGGGTGCGCAGGACGGCGGTGCGGGACCGGGCGGCACGGGTGGCTCCTTCGGGCTGCCGGGGCACGGTGGCTCCGGCTGCCTCGGAACCGCCACCGCGGGCCGCGTCGGCGCGTCCGGCGTCGCCTCGCTGGATCTCGGTCGGTTCCCCCATGGACGAGAAGTCTGCCAGACCACTCGTAGCCGTCTGCTCATCCTCCGGAAGTGGATTCTTCACCGGCTGTCCCCCTCCAGGGGTAGGGGGCGGATCCCACCGGGGTAGGGGGTGCGGTCGGGTCTGGTGCTTACCGGTGGGGCGGACATACGTCCCATTGTCACGCCGCACGCCGTTGGGTCGTAACCGGGGTGGGCGGATGGGCCACCGGCCTGGATTTTCCCGGCACGAAACGGTTTCTGCATCTTGCTGAAACATATTGCAGGCCGCTAGCTTCCTGGGAAATCGATCGCCCCTTCCCCTAAGGGAGCCCCTCAGTGGCCGATACGCCGCTCCGCCCCCGATCTCGCTGCGGTCCCCGCCGCAGACCCGGCCGCACGGCCGTGCTGCTGGCCGCCGCGCTGACCGCCGCCACCCTCGGCAGCGCCCCCGCGGCCCTCGCCGCCGCCCCGCCGGCCCCGCCCTCCGACGCCGCGCTGGCGGCCACCGCCGGGCGGCACGACCTCACCCGCGAGCAGTTCTACTTCGTCCTGCCCGACCGCTTCGCCAACGGCGACACCGCCAACGACACGGGGGCCAAACTCCCGGATGGCAGTACGGGCGGGCGGCTGGACAACGGCTTCGACCCGAGCGACAAGGGCTTCTACCACGGCGGCGACCTGGCCGGCCTGATCCAGAAGCTCGACTACATCCAGAACCTCGGCACCACCGCGATCTGGATGGCCCCGATCTTCAAGAACAAGCCGGTGCAGGGCAGCGGCGCCGACGCCTCGGCCGGCTACCACGGGTACTGGATCACCGACTTCACCCAGGTCGACCCGCACTTCGGCACCAACGAGCAGCTCAAGGAGCTGATAGCCAAGGCGCACGCGCGCGGCATCAAGGTCTTCTTCGACGTCATCACCAACCACACCGCCGACGTCGTCGACGACGCCGAGCAGCAGCACGGCTACCGCTCGACCGGCGCGTACCCGACGCTCGACGCCGACGGCCGCCCGGTCGACGAGACCGCGATCGCCGACAGCGGCGCCCCCTGGCCGAAGATCACCAAGGACTCCTTCCCCTACACCCCGGTCTTCCGCACCCCGGCCGACGCCAAGGCCAAGAGCCCGTCCTGGCTCAACGACCCGGCGCTGTACCACAACCGGGGCGACTCGACCTTCGTCGGCGAGTCCGCCACCGAGGGCGACTTCAACGGCCTGGACGACCTCGACACCCAGAACCCCCGGGTGGTCAAGGGCTTCGAGCAGGTCTACCAGCAGTGGGTCAAGGACGCCGGGGTGGACGGCTTCCGGATCGACACCGTCAAGCACGTGAACATGGCCTTCTGGCAGCAGTGGGCCCCCGCGCTCAAGGACTTCGCCGCCAAGCAGGGCAACAAGAGGTTCTTCATGTTCGGCGAGGTCTACTCCGGCGACCCGGCCGTCACCTCGCCCTACGTCACCAAGGGCAAGCTCCAGGCCACGCTGGACTTCCCGTTCCAGGGCGCGGCCCGCTCCTACGTCTCCCAGGGCGGCTCGGCGAAAACCCTCGCCGACGTCTACGGCCAGGACTACCGCTACACCAGCGCCGACACCGACGCGTACGAGCTGCCGACCTTCCTCGGCAACCACGACATGGGCCGCTTCGGCTCCTTCCTGCTCGCCGACAACCCGGGCGCCGACGACGCCACCCTGCTGAAGAAGGACCGGCTCGGCACCGAGCTGCAGTTCCTCACCCGCGGCCAGCCCGTCGTCTACTACGGCGACGAGCAGGGCTTCACCGGCGCGGGCGGCGACAAGGACGCCCGGCAGGACATGTTCGCCTCCAGGACGGCCTCCTACAACAGCGACCGGGTGCTCGGCGGCCCCTCCGGACCGGCCGACCGGTACGGGCAGGGCGGCGAGCTCTACCAGGGCATCGCGGGCCTGGCCAAGCTGCGCCGCGACAACCCGGCGCTGGCCGACGGCGCGCAGATCGAGCGCTACGCCGCCGACGGCGCGGGCGTGTACGCCTTCTCCCGGATCGACGCCGGGCAACAGGTCGAGTACCTGGTGGCGGTCAACAACGCCACCGAGGCGAAGACCGTCACCCTGGACACCTACTCGGCGGGGATGGGCTTCGACCGGATCTACCCGTCGTCGGGGGAGCGGATCACCAGCGGCGGCGACCGCAAGGTGACCGTCACCGTGCCGGCGCTGTCCTCCGTCGTCTTCAAGGCGGGGGCCCGGTTGGCGCCCGTCGCCGCCGCGCCCCAGCTCTCGGTGCGCCCGCCCGCGGACGGCTCCACCGGGCTGGTGACGGTCGGCGCCACGGCGGACGGCGGCTTCGACCGGGTGAGCTTCGCCGCCCAGATCGGCACCGGGCCCTGGCAGACGCTGGGCACCGCCGACACCGGCAAGTACGCGGTGACGCAGGACCTGAGTGCGGTCGCCCCCGGCACGGTGGTGCGCTACAAGGCCGTCGTGCAGGACTCCAGCGGCCACCTGCGCTCCGCCACCGCGAGCTTCACCACCGGCACCCCCGCGCCCAAGCCGGTGCCCACCGCCGGCGCCCGCCCGTACGCCGTCGTCCACTACAACCGGCCGGACGGCGACTACGACGGCTGGAACCTCTACGCCTGGGGCGACCTCGCCGACGGCGAGGGCACCCAGTGGCCCGCCGGGCACCCCTTCACCGGGCGGGACGCGTACGGCGCCTTCGCGTACGTGCGGCTCAAGCCCGGGGCCTCGGACGTCGGCTTCATCGTGGAGAAGAACGGCGTCAAGGACGTGGACACCGACCGGCACCTCGACGTCGGCGCCACCGGCGAGGTGTGGCTGAAGCAGGGCGACCCGACCGTCCGCACCGCCAACCCCGGGCCCGCGAACAGCCAGCCCGCCGACACCGCCGTCATCCACTACAACCGGGCCGACGGCAACTACGACGGCTGGGGCCTGCACGACTGGACCGGCGCCGCCAACCCCACCGACTGGGGCAAGCCGCTGATGCCGGTGCGCCGCGACGCCTTCGGCGCCGTCTTCGAGGTGCCGCTCGCCCCCGGGGCGACCAGCCTCAGTTACATCCTGCACAACGGCAACGACAAGGACCTGCCCGCCGACCAGTCGCTGGACTTCGCCGTCAACGGCAAGGAGGTGTGGATCCTCGGCGGCCGCGAGGGCTACCTGCTGCCGCAGAACCCCGCCGCCTCCTCGCAGTTGGATCTCTCCGGCGCCAAGGCCCAGTGGATCGACGCGAAGACCGTCGTCGTCCCGGCGAACTACGGCGCCACCGATGCCGCGCTGGCCGGCGGCACCAGCGCCCAGCTGGTCTACGACCCCGAGGGCGGCATCCGCGCCGACAAGGGCGTGCTGACCAAGCCCGGCCAGTGGATCCGGCTCACCCCCGTCACGGGCGGGCTCACCGACGCCCAGAAGGCCAAGTACCCGCACCTGGCGGGCTACCGGGCCTTCACCGTGGACGCCCGGGACACCGCGCGCGTCCCGGCGGCGCTGCGCAGCCAGCTGCTGTTCACCGAACACCTGCCCAGCGGCGCCGCGTTGGCCGCCACCGGGGTGCAGATCCCGGGCGTGCTGGACGACTTGTACGCCGGCCGTACCGGCAAGGTGGACTTCGGTCCGGCCTACTACGACGGCAAGGTCGCGCTCTCGCTCTGGGCACCGACCGCGCAGCAGGTGTCCGTCCAGGTCTTCGACAGCGCCACCGGGGGGACCCCGAGGACGCTGCCGCTGAAGCTGGACGACGAGACCGGAGTATGGGAACTCGTACGGGACAAGCGGGAGTTGGACGGAAAGTACTACCTGTACCAGGTGAAGGTCTGGGCGCCCTCGGTGCAGCAGCTGGTGGTCAACACCGTCACCGACCCGTACTCGGTGGCGCTGTCCACCGACTCCCGGCGCAGCCTGGTCGCCGACCTGGACGCCAAGGAGCTCAAGCCCGCCGGCTGGGACGACCAGCCCCGCCCGGCGGCCGTCCCGCCCGGGAAGGAGCAGATCCAGGAACTGCACGTCCGGGACTTCTCGGTGGAGGACACCACCGTCCCGGCCGCCGAGCGCGGCACCTACCTGGCGTTCACCGAGTCCGATTCGGCCGGGATGCGGCACCTGCGGGACCTCGCCAAGGCCGGGGTGACCACCGTCCACCTGCTGCCGACCTTCGACATCGCCACCATCCACGAGAACCGGGCGGACCAGAAGCTGCCGCCCTGCGACCTCAAGTCCCTCGCCCCGAACAGCCCCAAGCAGCAGGAGTGCGTGGCGGCCGTCGCCGCCGACGACGCGTACAACTGGGGCTACGACCCGCTGCACTACAACGTGCCCGAGGGCTCCTACGCCGCTGCCACCGACCTTGGGGGCACCTCCCGGCCGGAGGCTGGGGGAGGGACGGCCCGCACCGTGCAGTTCCGGCGGATGGTCCAGGCGATGCACGCCGCCGGGCTGCGGGTGGTGCTGGACGTGGTCTACAACCACACCGCCGCCAGCGGCCAGGCCGAACACTCGGTGCTGGACCGGGTGGTGCCCGGCTACTACCAGCGGCTCGACGCCAACGGCAAGGTGACGACTGACAGTTGCTGCGCCGACACCGCGCCCGAGCACGCCATGATGAACCGGCTGGTGGTCGACTCGGTGTCGCTGTGGGCCCGGGAGTACCAGGTCGACGGCTTCCGCTTCGACCTGATGGGCCTGGACCCGAAGTCCACCATGCTGGACGTGCAGGCCGCGCTGCGGAAGATGACGCCGGACTCCGACGGGGTGGACGGCAGGAACGTCTTCCTCTACGGCGAGGGCTGGAACTTCGGCACCGTCGCGAACAACGCCCGGTTCGAGCAGGCCACCCAGGCCAACATGGCCGGCACCGGCATCGCCACCTTCGACGACCGGCTCCGCGACGCCGCCCGCGGCGGCAACTTCATGCTGAGCTCCGCACCCCAGCAGGGCTTCGCCTCCGGGCTGTACACCGACCCCAACGGCTCGGCGGCGAACGGCGGTCCGCAGGAGCAGAAGGCCCGGCTGCTGCACCAGATGGACCAGCTGAAGGTCGGGCTGACCGGGAACCTGGCCGGCTACTCCTTCACCGACAGCTCGGGGAAGACCGTCACCGGCGCCCAGGTCGACTACAACGGCGCCCCGACCGGGTACGCCGCCAAGCCGGGGGAGGCGGTGGAGTACGTGGACGCCCACGACAACACCGACCTGTTCGACGCGCTCGCGTACAAGCTTCCGACCACCACCGCGCCCGCCGACCGGGCCCGGATGCAGGCGCTCGGACTGTCGCTGACCGCGCTCACCCAGGGCGCTGGCTTCGCCCAGGCCGGCAGTGACCTGCTGCGCTCCAAGTCGCTCGACTCCAACTCCTACGACTCGGGGGACTGGTTCAACGCGATCCACTGGCCCAATCCATTGACGGGGGCCGAGGACGGCAACGGCTGGGGCCGCGGCCTGCCGATGGCCAAGGACAACCAGGAACTCTGGCCGACCGCCGAATCCCTGCTGGCCGACCCGAAGTTGACCGTGGGCGCGGCCGACATCCGGGCGACCACCGCGCAGTTCCAGGACTTCCTGCGGATCAAGCAGTCCTCGCCGCTGTTCTCGCTGCCCACCCTGGCCGACGTCCAGCAGCGGCTGTCGTACCCGCTCTCCGGCACGCCCGGTGAGACGCCCGGGGTGATCACCCTGCACCTGGACGGCACCGGGCTGGCCGGGGCGGAGAAGGGCATCACCGTGGTCTTCAACGCCACGCCCACCGCGCAGACCCAGACCCTGCCGGCCCTGAAGGGGACGAGCCAGGCGCTGCACCCGGTCCAGGCGGGCGGGGTGGACCAGGTGGTGAAGCAGTCCGGCTTCGACGCCGCGACCGGCACCTTCACCGTGCCGGGCCGTACCGTGGCGGTGTTCGTCCAGGGCTGATTCCGTCGGCCTTCGACTCCCGGGCCCCGTACCGCTGTCGCAGCGGTACGGGGCCCGGTTCCGTTCCGGCCGGGGATTGGCCGGAAACCGGTGGTGGCACGGCCGGAAGTGTGACGTGCCGACCCGGCGCGACGCTGTCGGCCACCCGGCGGGGTGGGTGGCGGCCCTGATGGCTGGTCAGTCACCTCCGGTGGTGATCGAACCTTACCGGTGGCATGAAAACCGTGTTCAAGACTTGGTCATGCCGTCACACAACCGACTACCCGTGGTGCATACGGTTTCGGTAATGAATCGGCCAATCAGTGGCATGCATCTGTCATTAGCGGCGCGTTTGCTGCCACGATTCCTCCGGCTGCAGACGAGGGGGCCCCACCTCCCGGTGCAGCTGCTCCGGTTCAGGTGCAGCGCGTCCCGACCTGCAACGAATCCCTGCACGACTTGTGAGCACCGCAACCGCACCCCCGTCGCACCCGCCGGGGGCCCCCACTGCGCCGCAACCCCGCGGCCCAGGTTCGCTCCACCGTGCGCGCCGAGTCGATCCCCTCGGCGGGCCGGTCGGAAAAGGAGTCCGCATGTCACGTCACGCTCACGTCCGGAAGGCGGCAGTCGTCATGGCCGCCACCACCGCGCTGCTGGTCACCGGCATACCGGTGATCGCCCAGGCGGCCCCGGACGCGCCGGCCGCCGTCGCCTCCCAGCAGGTCAGCCGGGCCGCGCTGATCGCCTCGGCGAACCAGCAGGCCGCCTCCCTCGCCCAGGCGCTCGGCCTGGACGGCAAGGAGCAGCTGGTCACCAAGGACGTCGTCCAGGACGTCAACGGCGGTCGCCACCTGCGCTACGAGCGCACCTACGCCGGACTCCCGGTCCTCGGTGGCGACCTGATCGTCCACCAGGACTCCGCCGGCGCCACCAAGAGCGTGACCAAGGCGAGCGAGGCCAACCTCGCGGGCGTGGACACCACCCCCGCCCTGGCCGCGCCGAAGGCGCAGGAGGCCGCGCTCGCCGCCGAGCAGGGCTCCGTCGAGGGCGCGCCCCGGCTGGTCGTCTGGGCCGCCGACGGCACCCCGAAGCTCGCCTGGGAGACCGTGGTCAACGGCCGCGAGTCCGACGGCACCCCGAGCAAGCTGCACGTCGTCACCGACGCCAAGACCGGTGTCGTGCTCAGCAAGGCCGACGGCATCAAGCGCGGCAGCGGCAACGGTGTGTTCGTCGGCCAGGTGCCGCTGACCACCACCCAGAGCGGCTCGACCTACTCGCTGAAGGACGCCACCCGCGGCGGCCAGTACACCACCGACATGAACAACGGCACCTCCGGCAACGGCACGCTGTTCAGCAAGTCGAGCGACACCTGGGGCAACGGCCTGGCCAGCAACCGCGAGTCGGCCGCCGTGGACGCCCAGTACGGCGCCGCCGCCACCTGGGACTTCTACAAGAACACCTTCGGCCGCAGCGGCATCAAGAACGACGGCGTCGGCGCCATGAGCCGGGTCCACTACGACACCGGCTACGTCAACGCGTTCTGGGACGACGGCTGCTTCTGCATGACGTACGGCGACGGCTCAGGCGACACCCACCCACTCACCGAACTCGACGTCTCCGGCCACGAGATGACCCACGGCGTCACCTCCGCCACCGCCAACCTGAACTACTCGGGCGAGTCCGGCGGCCTCAACGAGGCCACCTCCGACATCATGGGCACGATGGTCGAGTTCTACGCCAACCTGCCCAAGGACGTGCCGGACTACCTGATCGGCGAGCTGATCGACATCAACGGCAACGGCACGCCGCTGCGCTACATGGACAAGCCTTCCAAGGACGGCTCCTCGGCCGACTCCTGGTACTCGGGCGTCGGCAACCTGGACGTCCACTACTCGTCCGGTGTCGCCAACCACTTCTTCTACCTGCTGGCCGAGGGCAGCGGGGCCAAGGTGATCAACGGCGTCAGCTACAACAGCCCGACGGTCAACAACATCACCGTCACCGGCATCGGCCGGGACAAGGCGGCGCAGGTCTGGTACAAGGCGCTGACCGCCTACATGACCTCCACCACCGACTACGCCGCCGCCCGCACCGCGACCCTGAACGCGGCCACCGACCTGTACGGCGCCAACAGCGCCGAGTACAACGCGGTGGCCACCGCCTGGGCCGCCGTCAACGTCGGCTCGCTGCCCAACCCGGGCGGGGTCACCGTGACCAACCCGGGCAACCAGTCCACCGCGGTGGGCGGCTCGGTCAACCTGCAGATCAAGGCCTCGGGCGGAACGGCCCCGCTGTCGTACAGCGCGACCGGTCTGCCGGCCGGTCTGGTCATCAACGCCGGCACCGGCGTGATCACCGGCTCCCCGACCGCCGCGGGCACCTCCAACGTGACGGTCACGGTGAAGGACTCGGCCGGCAAGTCCGGCACCACCAGCTTCACCTGGACGGTCACCACCGGTGGTGGCGGTTCCTGCACCCCGGCCCAGCTGCTCGGCAACCCGGGCTTCGAGACGGGCTCGGCGGCGCCGTGGACGGCTTCCAGCGGTGTGATCGACAACAGCTCCTCCGAGCCGGCCCACGGTGGCAGCTGGAAGGCCTACCTGGACGGCTACGGCAGCAGCCACACCGACACGCTGTCCCAGACGGTGGCGATCCCGGCGGGCTGCAAGGCGACGCTGAGCTTCTGGCTGCACATCGACACCGCGGAGTCGGGCTCGACGGCGTACGACAAGCTGACCGTCTCGGTGAACGGCACCACGCTGAAGACCTACTCCAACGTGGACGCCGCGGCCGGCTACCAGCAGCGCACCTTCGACCTCTCGGCCTACGCGGGCCAGACGGTCACCCTGAAGTTCACCGGCGTCGAGGACTCCTCGCTGCAGACGAGCTTCGTGATCGACGACACCTCGATCCAGACCGGCTGAGGTCGCACCGGCTCCTGAGGGACCGGTGAACCAGGACGGGTGAGGGGCCCGGCGGCTACGGCCGCCGGGCCCTTGCCATGCTCCTCGGTGCGGGTGTGGCAGACGCGGGGGTGTGGCGGACACGGATGTTGCCGAAACGTTCAGTCAGGACCCTTGACGGCCCCTTCGGACCGCCCTAGGTTCAGCGCTGCAAGTTTCCGGCAAGTTACAGAAACTTCCTGCAGGCTTCACCCCGGCTGCCCCCACCCCCAGCCACCCCCAGGAGACAACGTGGTCACCACCGCCCCCACCCGCCGGCCTGCCCGCGCGGCCGGCGCGCTCGCCGCCTCGGCGGCGCTCGCGCTCTCGCTCACCGGGAGCCTCGGCGCCCCCGCCGCCCAGGCCACCCCGCCCGCGAACAACGGCAAGGACGTCACCGCCACCCTCTTCGAGTGGCGCTTCGACTCGGTCGCCCAGGCCTGCACCACGACCCTCGGCCCGAAGGGCTACGGCTTCGTCGAGGTCTCGCCGCCGCAGGAGCACATCCAGGGCCCGCAGTGGTGGACCTCGTACCAGCCGGTCAGCTACCAGATCGCCGGGCGGCTCGGCGACCGCGCCTCCTTCAAGAACATGGTCGACACCTGCCACGCGGCCGGGGTCAAGGTGATCGCCGACGCGGTCGTCAACCACATGACGGCCGGCTCCGGGACCGGCACCGGCGGCACGGTGTACACCAAGTACTACTACCCCGGCACCTACCAGGACCAGGACTTCCACACCTGCCGCCAGCCGATCACCGACTACCAGGACCGCACCAACGTCCAGGAGTGTGAACTGGTCAACCTCGCCGACCTGGACACCGGTAGCGCCTCCGTCCAGACCACCATCGCCCACTACCTGGACGACCTCGGCTCGCTCGGCGTCGACGGCTACCGGATCGACGCCGCCAAGCACATCGCCGCCACCGAGCTCGCCGCCATCAAGGCCAAGATGGCCAACCCCAACGCCTACTGGGTGCAGGAGGTCATCTACGGCGCCGGCGAACCCATCCAGCCCTCCGAGTACACCGGCAACGGCGACGTCGACGAGTTCCGGGTCGGCACCGACCTCAAGCGCATCTTCACCAGCGACAAGCTCGCCAGCCTCAGCACCTGGGGCGCCTCCTGGGGCTACCTGCCGAGCAACCAGGCGCGCAGCTTCATCGACAACTGGGACACCGAGCGCAACGGCTCCACCCTCAACTACACCTACGGCAACACCTACACGCTGGCCAACGTCTTCCTGCTGGCCTCGACCTACGGCTCGCCCAACATCTACTCCGGCTACAGCTTCACCAACAAGGACGACGGCCCGCCGAACGGCGGCACCGTCAACGCCTGCTACCAGGACGGCTGGAACTGCACCCACGCCTGGCGGCAGATCGCCAACATGGTCGGCTTCCGCAACGCCGTGGCCGGCACCGGGGTGACGAACTGGTGGTCCAACGGCAACAACGCGATCGCCTTCGGCCGCGGCGACCGGGGCTACGTCGCGATCAACCACGAGAGCGGCGCGATCACCCAGACCTTCCAGACCGGGCTGCCGGCCGGGACGTACTGCGACGTCCAGCACGGCGACCCGCAGCCGGGCGGCGGCTGCACCGGCCCGACGTACCAGGTCGGCGCCAACGGGCAGTTCACCGCGACGGTCGGGGCGGGCGACGCGGTCGCGCTGTACGTCCAGCCCGGCACGACCGTCTCCGGCGCCTCGTTCAACGTCAACGCGACCACCACGTACGGGCAGAACGTCTACGTGGTCGGCGACGTCCCGGCGCTCGGCGGCTGGGACCCGGCCAAGGCGCTGCCGCTGTCCTCGGCCGGCTACCCGGTCTGGTCGCTCGCGCTCTCGCTGCCGGGCGGCACGTCCTTCCAGTACAAGTACGTCATCAAGGACGGGAGCGGGGCGGTGACCTGGGAGTCCGGCGCCAACCGGACGGCCACCGCGCCGGCCTCGGGGAACGTCACGCTGAACGACAGCTGGCGGTCGTAGGTCCTGACGGCTCGGGACCCCCGTCAGCCGTGGGCTGACGGGGGCCCCGTGCGGGTGGCCGCGCTGCGGTACCGGTACTCCCACGACGAGTGAGCCTTCTTCGAGTGAGCCTTCTTCAGCCCCGTCCGATGTACGGCATGGCCGTCGCCATCACGGTGGCGAACTGCACGTTGGCCTGCAGCGGCAGCGCGGCCATGTGCCGGACGGTGCGTGCCACGTCCGCCACGTCCATGGTCGGCTCGGGCGCGATCCGGCCGTCCGCCTGCCGCACCCCCGCGCCCATCGCGGTCGTCATGTCGGTCGCCGCGTTGCCGATGTCGATCTGCCCGCAGGCGATCCGGTACGGGCGCCCGTCCAGCGACAGCGACCTGGTCAGACCGGTGACCGCGTGCTTGGTCGCGGTGTAGGCGATCGAGTGCGGGCGCGGGACGTGCGCGGAGATCGAACCGTTGTTGATGATCCGGCCGCCCTGCGGGTCCTGGGCCTTCATCTGCCGGAAGGCGGCCCGGGCGCAGAGGAAGGCGCCGGTCAGGTTGAGGTCGACCACCGCCCGCCAGTCCTCGACCGCCAGCTCCTCCACCGGGACGGCCGGGCCGAAGGTGCCGGCGTTGTTGAACAGCAGGTCCACCCGGCCGTGGCGCTCGGCGGCGGTCGCGAACAGCGCGTCCACCGCGGCCGGGTCGGTGACGTCCGTCGGTACCACCTCGGCGGGCAGCGTACCCGCGGGGAACGCGTCCGCCGTCCCGCGCAGCTGCTCGGCCCGGCGCCCGGCCAGCACCAGCCGCCAGCCGGCCGCGGCCAGCTCGACCGCGACGGCCCGGCCGACGCCGCTGCCGGCTCCGGTGACGACGGCGACCTGCTCGATCATGGCGCTCTCCTCGGTCTCTCGATCCGGTGGCTCGATACCGGTACGGTCACGCTCTGCCCGGCCGGGCGTCGGGGCGTGCTGAGGAGATCGTTCCGGATGTGCGGGCCGCCGTCACTGGTCAAAGCACCCAAAATCCGGATGGTCGGGCAGGCCGACTGCTGTCGCCCCCGCCGTCCGGCCCCCGCCGACCGACGGGAGCGGTGCAGGGCTTTACCTGATCACGAACAAACATTGGATTTCCGGTGGCCGCCTCGCAACCGGGCGACCCCGGCCCACGTCATAAGATCGCAGGAAGGTGCGCCCCCGCGAGGGACGGCGCACCACCGCTCCGGGGACCGCACAGCGCAGCGCCCCCGGGCCTGTCCGGCCCCACCGGGGGGCCGCCGCCCGGTCAGACGGACCGGGCGCGACATCGGTCGGAGAGTCCTCACCGTGCTTAGGCAGTCGTCCCGTTCCCGTGCCGTCCTGACCGGCGCCGCCGTCCTCACCCTGGCCGCCACGCTCGCGGCCTGCGGGGGGTCCGACGGCGGGAAGGGCAACACCTCCTCGGCCGACGGCACCCCGGCGGCGACCGCCGACACGGGCACCCCGGGCACCGCGGGCACCACGGCCGCGGGCACGCCCGCCGGAGAGCAGCCCACCCCGGCCAACGGGAAGGTGCTGATGCCGACCGGCCCGGCCGCCAACCTCACCAAGGTCCGGGACACCGGCGCCGGTCCGATCATGATGACCAAGGTGACCGGCGCGAAGTCCGGCGTCACCGGCCAGGTCTGGGTCTGGCTGCCGCCCGAGTACAACGACCCCAAGTTCGCCAAGACCGGCTTCCCGGTGCTCACCCTGTACGCGGGCGGCCAGAGCAACGGCTACAACACCTGGACCGACAACCAGCTGCCGATCCAGGAGGAGGACGAGCAGCTGGTGAAGCAGGGCAAGGCCCATCCGTTCATCATGATCATGCCGGTGCAGAACTTCAACAGCGACGAGAAGAACGCGCTGGACTGCTCCGACATCCCGGGCCAGCCGAAGATGGGCACCTGGATGGCCGAGGACATCCCGGCCTGGGTCCGCGCCAACTTCCGCACCCTGCAGGGCCGCGACAGCTGGGGCATCATGGGCGCCTCCACCGGCGGCTTCTGCAGCGCCAAGCTCGCCCTGCAGTACCCGAACGTCTACAAGGCCGCGGTGCCGATCGACGGCTACTTCATCCCGGACTCCGGGCTGTGGAAGGGCCACGACGCCGAGAAGGCGGCCAACAACCCCAACCTGCTGATCACCCAGGGCAAGGCCGACGTGAAGATGTACGTCACCGCGGGCGGCGCCAACGGCTACGAGAAGGAAGTGGTCAAGAGCTGGGTGGCCAAGGCCGTCCCGCCGCTGACCATCCAGTACTACGAGCAGCCCGGCGGCAAGCACCTGACCTCGGACTTCAAGAAGATGATCCCGGACACCCTGCAGTGGCTCACCGCCAACCTGGCGGGCCCGGCCTCGGACTGAGCCGGAAGGCACTTTTCGGTGGGAGGGATCCTCTCCCCGGCGGGCGGGATCCTCACCCGGCGGGGAGGGCCCCTCGCCCGTGCGCAGGCCCGTGACCTGCGCGTCAATCGGACATTGATTCGCTTCTGATCGACTGCGAGCACCTTGGATGGGGCGGTCCTCACCGGCCGCCCCCGTCCGCCTCGCCACGTCGTGAAGAGAGTGCCATGCCGATCCACCTGCTGCCCCAGCCCGCCCCCTCCGTCCCCGCGCAGGCAGGGCCCGGGGTCGACTCCCGGGGCGCGGACGCGTACGGGCCGGTCGCGGACGAGGAGCCGTTCACCGTCCGGTTCGCCGGACTGCGGCTGGTGCACGCCGCACTGCGCCGGGACCTCGCCCGGCTGCCCAACGCGTTGCGGCTGCTCCAGCCCGACGAGGAGGACAAGGGCGAGGCGCTGCTGCGGCACTGGACCTTCATGACCGCCATGCTGACCTGCCACCACGAGCAGCAGGACACCCGGATCTGGCCGATCGTGCGGCGCTTCGCGCCCGAGCTGCGACTGCTGCTCAACTGGCTGGAGGCCGACCACCACAACCTCGACCACTCGTTCACCCGGGTCACCACGCTGGTCCGGATCGCCAGCCGGGACACCGGCAGCGCCTGGCCGGTCGCGTACGCGATGGAGGACCTGGCGGCCCGGCTGGAGACCCACCTGCGGATCGAGGAGCGGCAGCTGCTGCCCCGGATGGAGCGGGTGGTCACCGACACCTCCCGGCTCGGTGGCCTCGGCGAACTGCTCGACCTGCTGCGCTCGGCGGACGGCCCGGGCACGGCGGACGCGCTGGCCTGGCTGCTGGACGGGGTCGAGCCGGCGCTGGTCGAGCGGCTGCTCGCCGAGTGCGACGACGACGTGGCCCGCAACTGGCCGCACTGGCAGGCGACCTACCAGCGCTGCACCGCGCCGCTGTGGGGCCCGGTGGGCGGCGCGGCCGACGGCAGCCTGGAGAGCCTCCTCGACTGAGCGCCGGGCCTTTTCGCGGGGCCATCGATCTACGCGCGTGGCACGTGCCATTGGCATGTGCCGCTCTGAGCCGCACTGCTGAGTCGTGCTGCTGAGCTGTGCCGCTGACCGTGCCGTACCGGCGCTACTCCGGCAGCCGGTTGAGCCACTCCAGCGGATCGACCCGGATCGCCGTCCGGGGCGACCCGTCCCACTCCACCGGAAGGCCGACCGCCTCCAGCGCGGCCACCACGATCCGGCCGACCTCCGCCGTCCGCTGCCCCGCCGCCGACTCCGACTCCTCGCCCGACTCTTCGCCCGAAGCCGCGCTCGGCTCTCCGTCCGCCTCTTCCGCGGTGCGGAACGCGCCGTAGCGCAGCATCAGTCCGCGCCCGGCCGCGGCCGCCTCGGTGTCCTGCTGGTGGAAGAAGACGAAGCCCCGCGAGTCCTGGTCCGCCTCGCCGCCGATCTCCGCGTAACCGCAGCCGGCGCAGCAGGTGAAGTCCATCGCCGCGACGATGCCCTGATCCTCCAACAGGTCGAAGGCGGCCACCAGCCGGTCCACGTCCGTGGTCTCCGGCCAGTCGGCCTGCTCGGCCAGCCGCTCGGCCCACAGCGGAGCGACGATCCGCTCCGCCTCCTCCTGCGTCAGCCCCTGGTCGTCGAGGACCTCGACCAGGGACTCGGCTATCTCGTCCGGCTCCTGGAAGCCGCACCGGATCAACTCGCGTGCCCGCTCCTGGGCTTCGAGCAGCACGTCGGGGGTGAGCGCCGTGTCCTGGGTCATGCCCGGATCCTCTCACCCTGCACTGACGATTCCGGCCCAAAGGCCCCACCGGTGCGCTACCGTCCGCCGGTGACCTCACTGCTGCAACCTCCGCTGATCACCCGGCTGCTGGCCGCCGAGCGCATCCTGGTCGCCGGAGCCGGCGGCGGGTTCGACGTGTACGCCGGACTGCCGATCGCGCTCGCCCTGCGCGCCGCGGGCAAGGAGGTGCACCTGGCCAACCTCTCCTTCACCCACCTGTACGGCCTGCCCGGCGAGGTCTGGCTGGAGCCCGACGTGGCCAGGATCGGGCCGGACACCGCGGCCCCCGAGGGCTACTTCCCCGAACGCACCCTGGCCCGCTGGCTGCGGCTGCACGGGATGCCCGACACCGTGTGGGCCTTCCCGACGGTGGGCGTCCGACTGCTGCGCGAGGCCTACCGCAGACTCGTCGCCCACCTGGGCGTGGACGCGGTCCTGCTGGTGGACGGCGGCACCGACATCCTGATGCGCGGGGACGAGGCCGGGCTCGGCACCCCCGAGGAGGACATGGCCAGCCTGGCCGCCGTGGCGGGCCTCACCGAGGTGCCCGAACGGCTGGTCGCCTGCCTGGGCTTCGGCGTCGACGCCCACCACGGCGTCAACCACGCCCTGGTGCTGGAGAACCTCGCCGCGATCGACCGGGCCGGCGGCTACCTCGGCGCCTTCTCCATCCCGCGCGGCAGCCGGGAGGGCGCGCTCTACCTGGACGCCGTCGAGCACGCCAGGGCCGCCTTCCCACAGCACCCCAGCATCGTCAACGGCTCGGTGGCGGCGGCGCTGCGCGGCGAGTTCGGCGACGTGCGGTTCACCGAGCGGACCAAGGACGGCGAGCTCTTCGTCAATCCACTGATGACGCTCTACTTCGGCGTCACGGTCGAGGCGCTGGCCGCCGAGAACCGCTACCTGGACCGGCTGGAGCAAACGGTGCTGACCCGGCAGATCAGCACCGTGATCGAGGAGTTCCGGGACGAACTGCCCCGGCAGCGCCCGCCCCGGCAGTTCCCGCACTGACCGGGCCGGGGGCCGGACGCCGCGAGCCGGGAGCCCGGCGGGTCAGTGCGGGGCGAGCCGGAACTCCAGGTTGCCGAACCGTACCTGGTCCCCCGGCCGCACCGGCATCCCGCCCGCGATCCGCCGCCCGTTCACATGGGTGCCGTTGGTCGACCCGAGGTCGTACAGCACCCAGCCGCCGTTCTCGTGCCGCAGCTCGGCGTGGTGCCGGGAGACCGAGGCGTCGTGCAGCCGCAGCCCCGAGCCCGGGATCCGTCCTATCGTCAACAGCGCCACCCCGGCCTGCGGCAGGCTCAGACCCGGCAGCCGCTCGCTGCGCCAGGCCCGGTTCAGCCGGTCGCCGAAGGCGGACACCCGGCCGACCGTCCGCAGCACCAACCGCTCGACCGGCCCGCCGGTGGGCAGCCCGGCCACCGCCGCGTCCAACTCGCCGCGGCTGGTGGCCTGCAGGACGATGTCCATCCGACCGAGGAAGGTGTCGTGCGACAGCCGACCGCTGCCCGCGCCGTCCCGGAGCACGCCGAGCGCCTGGTCCCGCTCGGCGTCGGAGGGCCGGACGGCGCCGCTGGGGAGCTCAGGCTGCGTCATGGCCCGATTGTCGGATCGACCGGCTCCGACTGTCCAGATCACGCCGGGTGCAGGCGCGCGGTTCGTACATCACTGAGCCACAGACGCCCGCTCCACCCGCGCGGTTCCCATGGGGTTCCGAAGAGCCGGACGGCCCGTCAGGACTTCCGGGCGGCCGCCAGGATCTTCTCCGTGGTGTGCAGGAACCGGGAGGTCACCGCGCCCCGGTACTGCTTGCCGAACATCTCCTTGGTGACCCACTTGCCGTCCTGGAGGTGGACCACGACGTACGCGGCCCCCGGGTCGGCGCCGAGCACCTCGACGTCGCCCTTCACCGAGCGGTGCGGGAGGGCGAGTTCGGCCGGCAGCGGTTCGGACAGGAAGGCGATCACCAGCCGGACGTCCGGCGTCACCTCGACGCCCCGGAACGGCTCGGCGGCGAGCAGGCCGGCCACCTCGTCGACCGTCCGCAGCAGCACCGGCACCGGGTAGCCGAGCGAGCGCTCCAGGTGCTCCTCGATCCGCGCGGTCAGTGCGGCGCGGTCCGGCTCGTCCGTGCTGAAGAAGACGTTCCCGCTCTGGATGTACGAGCGGACGTTCCCCAGCCCGAGCTCGGCGAAGAGCGCCCGCAGCCGCTCCATCCTCACCGTCCGGCCCCCGACGTTGATGGCCCGCAGGAACGCGATGTACGTGGTCGTGGTGGTCACCCCGCCAGTCTGGCACCGGCCACCGACAAGGCCCGCCCGCACACTGGAGGGGGACGCCCTGTGGGTCCTCAACTGGCACCCGGGCCGGCCGGTGGAGAAGATCCAGCTCCACTGACCGGCCGTACCCGCCCTTCCGGCCTTACGGCAGAACGGACTTGAGCGCCTCGGGGGTCCGGGCCACGACGGCGTGCCCGTCGTCCGCGGTGATGATCGGGCGCTGGATCAGCACGGGGTGCTCGGCCATCGCCGCGATCCAGCGCGCCCGCTCGCCCGCCTCCCGGGGCCACTGCTTCATCCCCAGGTCCTTCGCGACCTGCTCGTCGGTGCGGGTGATGTCCCACGGCTCCAGGCCCAGCCGCTCCAGCACCTGCTCCAGCTCGGCCGCGGTCGGCGTGTCCTCCAGGTAGCGCCGTACGGTGTACTCCACCCCGGCCGCGTCCAGCTCGGTGAGCGCGGTCCGGCACTTGCTGCAGCGCGGGTTGATCCAGATCTCCATGCCCGCCAGCCTATCCGGGCGCCCGGTCGAACCCCCGGTAGCGGGAACTCCGCCGGGTCCGCCGGTGGTTCACGAACCAGGAGCCGGAACGTCGGAGGGGAGCACCGCATGGACGGCGCTGCGATCATCGAGCAACTGATGACCACGGAGGTCAGGACCGACCCGTACCCGCTCTACGCCAGGGCGCACGAGCTCGGCCCGGTGGTCCCGGCGGGGGACGGGATGTTCGTGGTGAGCGGCTACGCGGCGGTCAACAAGGTGCTGCGCACGTCCGCCTTCGGTGTCGCGACCGCCGACATGATGGCCGGCCTCGCCCCGGAGTTCACCGAGCACTCCTCGCTCGCCCTGTTCGGCCGCTCGATCCTCCAGCGCAACGCGCCCGACCAGCCCCGGGTCCGCTCGCTGATCGCCTCGGTGTTCACCGCCCGCCGGGTGGCCGCGCTGCGCCCGGCCGTGGAGGCGGCGGTCGGCCGGCTGCTGGACGGGATGGCCGAGCAGGGGGCCGACGGCTCCCCGGTGGACTTCATGGACGCCTTCGCCTTCCGGCTGCCGGTCGGGGTGATCTGCGAACTGCTCGGCGTCCCCGAGCGGGACCGCTACCGCTTCCGCGGCCTCGCCTCCGACCTGACCGTCGCCCTGGAGATCATCCAGGACCTCGACGACCTGGACGAGGCCGACCGGGCCGCCGACGAGCTCTCCGGGTACTTCGCCGAGCTGGTCGCCGAGCGGCTGGCCCGCCCGCAGGACGACCTGGTCAGCGACCTCGCCCGGATCGCCGCCGCGGACGGCGGGCGGCTCTCCGCGGAGGAGCTGCTGGCCAACCTGGTGCTGCTGCTGGTGGCCGGCTTCGAGACCACCACCAACCTGCTCGGCAACGGGCTGGCCCTGCTGTTCCGCCACCCCGAGGTGGCCGCCGGGTTGCGCAGCGGCGCGGTCACCCCGGCCGGGTTCACCGAGGAGGTGCTGCGCTTCGACTCCCCGGTCCAGGCCACCGCGCGGGTCGCCCTGGAGGACGGCCTGTCGATCGAGGGCCTGCCCGTCCCGGCCGACAGCGGGGTGACCCTGCTGATCGGCGCCGCCAACCACGACCCGGCCCGGTACGACCGCCCCGGGGTGTTCGACCCGACCCGCACCGACAGCCAGCCGCTCAGCTTCGGCGGCGGCCAGCACTTCTGCCTGGGCTCCCAGCTGGCCCGGCTGGAGGGCGAGGTCGCGATGCCCGCGCTGCTCGACCGGTTCCCCCGGCTCGCCCCGGGCGGCGTCCCGACCCGGCGCGACCGCCTGGTGCTGCGCGGCTTCGAGACCCTGCCGGTGACCGTTCGCTGACCCAGGCCGCCCCTGCGCCTCCGGGGCCGCCGTCGGCCCGGCCGCCCCCGGCCCCGGAGGCGGGACGTTGGCCCGTTCACGTGGGGGGCATGGATGGACGGGTGGTCTCCTTCCCGGCCCAGGACGTCCACCGGTACGCCGGCCTGCTCGCCGACGACCTCACCGTCCTCGCCCTCATCGCCGAGAGATTCCGGCCGGGGCAAGCTTAGGTATGCTAGGCGCTTGCTTGATCAGTCAAGGTTTGGGGCAGGGATCATGGGTGCGCATGCTGGGTTGACGGTCGAGCGGATCACTCAGGCCGCAGCCGCTCTCGCGGACGAGGTCGGGATCGAGAAGGTCACGATCTCCGCGCTGGCACGGTCGTTCGGAGTGAAGGACGCCAGCTTCTACTCGCACGTGAAGGGTCTGCGGGAGATTCGGATCCGGGTCGCGATCCTGGCCTCGGAGGAGATGAACGAGTGCATCGGCAGCGCGATCGCCGGCCGCTCCGGGGGTGAGGCGCTGACGGCGTTCGCCGACGCCTACCGGCACTACGCGCTGCGCCACCCGGGCCGGTACGCGGCGACGCAACTGCGCCTGGACCCGTCCGAGTTCGCGGGGACCGAGGTGTTCGCGCGGAGCGTGGAGCTGACCTACGCGGTGATGCGCTACTACGAGCTGGACGAGCCCGACCTGACGGACGCGGCGCGGCTCCTGCGCAGCACCTTCCACGGTTTCATCAGCATCGAGGCCGCGGGCGGGTTCAACCACCCGCGGGGGGTCGAGGGGTCCTGGCACCGGATCGTCTCGAGCCTGCACCAGCTGCTGGAGCAGTGGCCGCGGACCGCGGACACCGAGAAGGCGTGACCGGTCGGCGGGCCGGCCGCGCCCCGACGGCTGCGGCGCCGGGGGGCGAGCCCGGTCACCCGAGGCCGGCCCCCGCACCGGTCGCCGCGGCGCCGATGCCCGACTCGTAGGCGAGGATGACGGCGTCGACGCGGTTGCGCAGGGCGAGCTTGTGGCAGATCCGGTTGAAGTGGGACTTCACCGTCCCCTCGGTGAGGGTGAGGGCGTGTGAGATCTGCTGATTGGTCAGCCCCTGGGCGATGAGGTCGAAGACCTGCCGTTCCCGCGGCGTGAGTTGGGAGATGTCGGCCTGCGGCGGGGTCGGGACGGGCCGGTAGGTGCGACGCAGCGCGGTGAGCAGCTGGTCGACGGTACGGGTGCCGATCACGGCGTTGCCCTGGGCGATTCCCCGTACGGCGCTGAGGAGTTGACCGGGACTCTGGTGCTTCGGCAGGAAGGCGCGCGCGCCGGCGCGGGCCGCATTGAGGGTCCAGCCGTCGGTGAGGCCGTGGTCGGGGACGAGGAGCGCGACGGCGGTGCCGCGCGGGGAGCTGCCGGCGAGGTGGTGGACGGTGTCGAGGACGTCCGGGCCGGGGAGGGCGGCGTCCAGCAGGACGACGTCCGGTCGGTGGCGGTGGGCGAGCCCGAGGAGGGTGTGGCCGTCGGCCGCCTCGCCGAGGACGCGGAACGCGGGGTCCCCGTCGAGGACCGCGCGGATGCCGCGGCGGATCAAGGGATGTTCGTCGCCGAGCAGGAGCGTGCTGGTGCCGGGCGGGGTGAGCCGCTCCCGGGCCGACCGCGCGCACCCGCGCCCGTCCGCGTTCCGCACGCCACTCCTGCTGTCCCGCATGGTGCTCCCGCTCGTCGTGGCCGTGGTCGGACGGGGCCGGTGGGTCGGCTGTCCGGCTGACGGCATGGCATTCCCGGGGCCAGCGTAGGCGCGCGTTCTGGAGCGGTGATGGTGCCGGGCTGAAGTGGCGCGGCCGCTGGTCGGGGCGCTGGTCTACAACCAGGGTTGGAGGCCTCGGTGCCACCTGTGGTTGGCATACAGGGGGTGGCCCGGTTGGGTACGTTCGCCGCGACCTTGAGGATCTCTGTGTGAGGAGACGTTGTGGCCTCGAATGTGTCCCTGCCGCCCGCCGCGTCGCGTTTACCATCGCTGGCCGGCATGCGTTTCATCTGCGCGATCGCCGTCTTCAGTGCGCACGCCTATGTCTCGCTGTCGTTCAACGGTGACTGGACCGGCACCAACACCACGGTCCTGATGATCGTGGGGCGTTCGGCGCTGAGCTTCTTCTTCGTGCTGAGCGGGTTCGTGATGGCCTGGTCGGCGCGCCCGGGTGACACGGCCAGAGCGTTCTGGCGTCGGCGTGCCGCGAGGATCTATCCCACGCACGTGCTCACCTGGGTCGCCGCCGTCGTGCTGATGCTGACCGTGACCGGCGGCACGGTCACCCTGGGGAACGCGGTCTCGAACCTGCTGCTCGTGCACACCTGGCAGGCGTCGTTCATGGCCAACAACAGCCTGAACGTGGTGTCCTGGTCGCTGTCCTGCGAGGCGTTCTTCTACTTCTGCTTCCCGTTGCTGCACCGCTACCTGAAGCGGGTGCCGGCGAAGCAGCTGCTGTGGTGGCTGGGCGGGACCGTGCTGGCGGTGATCGCGGTGCCGCTGGTGACCTCGACCGTGTTCGCGTCGCAGCCGAAGTTCCCGCCCTTCGACGTGACGTACGACCAGTACTGGTTCGTGTACCTCTTCCCGATCACCCGGCTGCTGGAGTTCGTCCTCGGGATCCTGCTGGCCCGGGGCGTGCTGACGGGTCGTTTCCTCAAGGTGCGGTTCAGCCACGCGGTCCTGGCCTTCGCGGTGGCCTATCCGCTGGCTATGCAGGTGCCGTACCTGTACTCGATCACGGCGATGTCGATCGTGCCGGTGCTGATGGCGGTGCTGGCGGGCGCCGGTGCGGACATCCGGGGTTCGCTGTCAGTGGCGCGCAATCCGGTCATGGTGTGGCTGGGGGATGTCACCTTCGCCTTCTACCTGGTGCACTTCATGGTGCTGGAGTACATGTATCGGCTGATCAACGACGGGCATCCGGCCTCGCGGGCCGAGCGGGTCGGTTCGGCGGCCCTGCTGTTCGTCGTGTCGTTCGTGATCGCGGCGGCGGTGCACACGTTCTTCGAGGATCCGCTGTCCCGCCGCTGGGGTTCCCGCCGCCTGCGGGCGGAGCAGGTGTCGCCCGCAGCCCCGCAGCGCGCCGACGGGGAGCCCGTGGCGCGGTGATTTTCCGAGCCGGCGCCGGGCCGGCCGTGTTCCTACCAGATGTGAGGAGTTGACCAGTCGTGAGTGCCGTGAGTGGTCCGTCCGTAAGCGGTCGGGCGGCGTCCGGGCGGTCGGTGCACGGGGTTCCGTCGGTGACGCTGAACAACGGTGTGACGATGCCTCAGATCGGCTTCGGGGTATGGAAGATACCGGACGAGGAGACTCCCGCCGCGGTGGCGACGGCCGTGGAGGCGGGGTACCGGAAGTTCGACACGGCGTCGGAGTACTACAACGAGGCGGGGACGGGCCGGGGGATCGCCGAGTCGGGGCTCGCGCGTGAGGAGGTGTTCGTCACGACGAAGGTCTGGAACGCCGATCACGGGTACGACTCGACGCTGCGCGCGTTCGACAGGTCGCTGGAGCGGCTCGGGCTGGACTTCGTGGACCTGTACCTGATCCACTGGCCGGTGCCGGCCAAGGACCTCTACGTCGACACCTACCGGGCGCTGGAGAGGATCCACGCGGACGGGCGGGCCCGGGCGATCGGGGTGTCGAACTTCCTGCGGGAGCATCTGGACCGGCTCGCCGAGGAGTGCGGCGTGGTTCCGGCCGTCAACCAGATCGAGTTGCACCCCCGGCACCAGCGGGCCGAGGCGCGGGCCCTGCACGCCGAGCGCGGCATCGTCACCGAGGCCTGGTCGCCGCTGGGCAGCGGGCACGGGATCATGGATCACCCGGACATCGCGGCGGTCGCCCGCAAGCACGGCAGGAGCGCGGCGCAGGTGTGCCTGCGCTGGAGCCTGCAGCTGGGCAACGTGGTGGTGCCCAAGTCCGCCCACCCGGAGCGGATCGCGCAGAACATCGAGGTCTTCGACTTCGCCCTCGACGAGGACGACATGGCCGTGCTCGCGGCGGTCGAGGAGGCCAAGCCCTGGGGCACGCCCAAGTGAACCGGTGAGCGAACGCGGACACCCCGCCGGACGTGGTTCCGGCGGGGTGTCCGCACGTGCTGCTCGCGGGGGCGCCACGAGTGGTCGGATCAGGCCCGCTTGGCCGGGCCGGAGGGCAGCAGCGCCGTGGGCAGGGCGGTCAGGACCACGAATCCCAGGGCCGCCCAGAACACGGTGTGGAAGGCCGGGATCACGCTGGCGCCGTCGGCGAGCGAGTGCTGCAGCAGCAGGGCGATGACCGTGGTGCCGATGGCCGCGCCGAGCTGCTGGGAGACGGCGTTGACGGTGGTGGCGGCGGCTACGCTGGTCGGCGGGATCGAGTGGTAGAGGGTCACCATGACGGGCGAGGCGGCCAGCGCCAGGCCGATGCCCTGGACGAACAGCGCGGCGAGCAGCACGACACCGGGGTCGGCGCTGTCGGCCAGGCCGAACGCGGTGAGGCCGATGGCGACCAGCAGCAGGCCGACGAGGACCAGCGCGCGCGGGTTGCTCTTGGTGTCGATGACCTTTCCGACCAGGAGGACGGCGACGGCCGCGCCGACGCCCTGCGCGATCATGATGGTGCCCGCGGCGAGCGGGCTCTTGCCACCGGCCTGCTGGAAGAACATGGGCACCAGGACGACGGCTCCGTAGAGGCCGAAGTTGTTGAGCAACGCGACGGTGGTGGAGGCGGTGAAGTTGCGGTCGCGGAACAGGCTGAAGTCCACGATCGCGGACTCCCGGTTGCGGCGGGCCAGCACACCGTGCACGACCAGGAGCAGGAGCGCCGCCAGCAGCGGGAAGAGGACCTGGGAGTCGCCGAAGGAACGGCCCTCACCCAGCCGGCTGAAGCCGTAGATCCCGGCGGTCAGGCCGGCGCTGATGGTGAGCAGGCCGCTGATGTCCAGCCGCCCCGGCGCCTGTCCCTTGACGTTGGGGATGAGCATCGGGGACAGGATGGTCACGGCCAGGCAGACCGGCACGTTCAGGTAGAAGACCCAGCGCCAGGACAGGTCCTGGACGACGGCGCCGCCGATCACCGGCCCGGCGATGGGGGCGACCAGGATGGGGATCGCGATCAGGGACATCATCCGTCCCATCCGCTGGGGCCCGGCCAGCTGGACGACCAGGATGCGCATCAGGGGGAACAGCATGCCGGCCCCGAGGCCCTGGACCGCCCGGAACACGATGAGGGCGCCCAGCGACCAGGACAGGCCGCACAGGACCGAGCCGGCCAGGAAGAGGGCCAGGGAGGCGGTCCAGCACGCCGTGGCGCCGAATCGCTGGGCCGCCCAGCCGGTGACCGGGATGACCGCGGACATCGCCAGCAGGTAGGCGGTGGAGACCCACTGCACGTCTGCCAGGCTCGCGTTGAAGTGCTCCGTGAACGAGTGCAGCGCCACGCCCACGATCGTGGTGTCCATGAGGGCGACGAACGCGCCGAGGGCGAGCACGAGTGCCGCGCGGATCAGCGGGCCGCCGAGGGCCTGCGGCGGGGCGGGCGCCGCCGGCGGCTCGCTCTCCGTCTTGGTGGTGGTGACCTCTTCAGCCATCAGGGTGCCTTTCGTGTGTCGCGCTGCCTGTGCGATGGGCGTGGGCGGGTGGCCTGTTCGGCTTCGATTCCCGGGCATCGTCGGTGATCTGAGCGGTCGTCAAGCCGCGGACGACCCGCTCCGTCGCCGCCCGGTCGTCTCGCCGACGACAACCTAGCACCTCTTGACCAGCACCTAAGGCATTTAGGCCAGGTCGATTCCGTTCGCCGGGCGTGGGGCGCGATACCCCTGGCGCGGGCGCGGTTCCTATGTATATTAGGCGTGAACCAAGGGCACCGAGGTTGGCAGGCCACGACAATGACTACTGGGGGTGCGTCCCATATGCGGGCCGAGAACGACACGGCGGTGGCGGTGGAATCGTGTGACATCCGGGTGCTGGGGCCGATGAGTGCCCGGCTGGGCGGAACGTCCATCGTTCCCACCGCGAACAAGCCGCGTCAGCTGCTCGCCCTGATGGCCCTGAACGCCGATCGGTTGCTCACGGTGTCGACCCTCATGGACGAGATCTGGTCCGACGCGGACGCGCCCCGCAGCGCGCTGCCGACGCTGCACACCTACATCCTTCAGCTGCGGCGCCTGATGACCAAGGCGCTCGGTCCCGACGCGACCTGCGCGGCCAAGGACATCCTGGTGACCAAGCCCGGCGGGTACCTGCTCAGCGTGTCGCCGGACTCGGTGGACGTGACGGCGTACCAGAAGCTGCTGACCTCCGCGCGTTCGGCGGCCGCCCGCGGGGACGCGGTGGCCGCGGCCCGCGCCTACGACGCCGCGCTGGGGCTGTGGCGCGGACCGGCGCTGGTCGACGTGCAGCCCGGTGCGGTGCTGAGCCCGGAACTGGCCCGGCTCGAGGAGAACCGCCTGGGCGTCGTCGAGGAGCGGATCGACGCCTGGCTGCGGCTCGGATGCCACTCCCAACTCCTGGACGAGCTGGCCTCCTTGACCAGGCGCCATCCGCTCAACGAGAACCTGCACGCGCAGTTCATGACCGCGCTGTACCGCGCCGGTCGGCAGAGCCGGGCGATGGAGACGTTCCAGAGCCTGCGCCACCGGCTGGTGGAGGCGCTGGGCATCGAGCCGTCCCGCCGAGTACGGACGCTGTACCAGGCGATGCTCTCCGCCGATCCCGAACTCGACGTCCTGCCGGCGGACGACCGGACCCGGCTGGCGTTCGCGGCGGCCTGACCGTCGCTCACCCGACGACCCGGCTCGGGGCGGCGCTTCGCCCGGAGCCGGGTCGTCGTCGGTACTCGGAGCCGGCACCCGGGGGCGGTGCCGGCTCCGAGGGATTCGAGGGCCGGCTCAGAACGGCCCCTGGAAGCCGGCCGCGACGTCGACCAGCCCGGGAAGGTCCCCCCGCGCCTCTCCGCAGACCGCCAGACAGGCGTCTGCGATGGCGTCGGCACTGGGGTGGTAGGCCTCCTCGAGAGGCTGGGACACCGGCGCGGGGCTGTCGGGCAGCGTGATCCGGCGCACCGGGGCGAGCAGGGCCTGCGGCACGTTCTCGGCGACCACGGCGGCCACCTCCGCGGCGAAGCCGTACCGGGACCAGCTGGTGTCGGCGACGACGAGCCGGCCGGTCTTGGCCACGGAGGAGCAGATGATGTCGTCGTCCAGCGGCCGCAGGCTGCGCACGTCGACGACCTCGACGCTGATCCCGCGCAATGCGAGCTGCTCGGCGGCGCGTTCGGCCTCGTGGACCATGAGGGAGGCCGCGACCACGGTGACGTCCTGGCCGGGACGGGCGATCCGTCCCACGCCGAAGGGGATCGGGACGGCCTCGGTGGGCACCTCGCCGGTGAGCGAGTACAGATTGCGGTTCTCGATCAGCACCACCGGGGTGTCCCCGGTCAGGGCCTGGACCAGCAGGCCCTTGGCGTCGGCCGGCGAGGCCGGGGTGGCCACGTGCAGGCCCGGGTAGTGCGCGAAGGTGGCGTGCGGGCTCTGCGAGTGGGTGGCGCCCTGGCCCCAGCCACGGCCGACCACGCCGCGGGTGACCACCGGGACACCGCCCTTGTCGCCGCCGTAGGTGTAGCGCCACTTGGCCGCCAGGTTCACCAGCGGATCGAGGGCCAGGAACATGAAGTCGGCACGGATGTGCACCAGCAGCGGGCGGAAGCCGGCCGCGGCCGCCCCGATGGCGAAGCCCGCGGTGGCGTTCTCCGCGTTGGGCATGTCGATCACCCGGCCGGCGCCGAACCTGGCGAACGCCTCCTTGGTGGTCCCGAACGTGCCGTTGACGTCGTCCACGCCTTCGCCGGCGACGAAGATCCGATCGTCCTGCAGCATGCACTGGACGGTGGCCTCGCTGATGGCCTGCCCGTAGGTCAGCTTGCGCATGTGTGGTGTCTCCTTCTCCCGTCGGGTGTCGACGGTCAGCGGGCCAGGGGCAGGTAGGCGCCGTCGAGCAGGCCGTCGACCGAGGGGAACGGCAGTGCCTTGGCCCGGTCCACCGACTGGTGGATCTCCCGCTCGAACCGGGTGCGCCAGTCGGCCACCGCGGCGTCGATGTCCGGCTCCTCGGCGCGCAGCGCTGCCGTGGCGCGCACGATCGGGCACTGGGCCGTCCACTCGTCGATCTCCTCCTTGGACCGGTACCCGTAGTCGTGGTCCCAGTCGGGGCCGACGTGGGCGCGCCAGCGGTAGGTCGACAACTCCAGCAGGAACGGTCCGTGGCCCTCGCGCGCGTGCGCCACCGCCCGCTGCGCCGCGGCGTGGACGGCGAACACGTCGTTGCCGTCGACCAGTTCGGACGGCACTCCGGCCGCCTCGGAGCGGCCGGTGATCGACGTGCCGGCGGGCTGCCTGGCCGACAGCGGCGAGCAGGCCGAGTACAGGTTGTTCTCGCAGACGAACACCACCGGGGTCTTGTGTACGGCCGCGAAGTTGAGCGACTCGGCGAAGACCCCCTCCTCGGTGGCCCCGTCGCCGAAGTACGTCAGGGCGACCCGGGCCTCGTCGTTGCGGGCGAACGCCCAGGCGGTGCCCACGGCCACCGGGATCATCTCCCCGAGGATCGCGGCCGAGCCGGCGAAACCCGCCGCCTGGTCGATCACGTGCATCGAGCCGCCCCGGCCGTGGGCGCAGCCGTCCTGCCGGCCGTAGAGCTCGGCGACCAGCGCGTCCAGATCGCCGCCCTTGGCGAGGTACGGAGCGTGGGAACGGTGACTGGTGTACACCCAGTCCTGCGGAGTCGTGGCCGCGCACACTCCGACCGCGCTGGCCTCCTGGCCGATGGAGAAGTGCACGGGCGTGCGGATCTCCTGCTCGTCGCGGTAGTAGTCGGCCAGCGTCTCCTCCACGACACGAATCCGTACCATGTCGCGAACCAGTCGGGCACGATCAGACACCATGGTTGAAGTCCCAGTCCCTGAGTAGACGAAGTGCGACGGCCGCGGTCCACCACGCCGTCGTTGCGCGTGAGGTCCTCCTGCGCGGTCCGCCCGGCCCGGTCGGCCGTCGTTGCGGGCCGCGCTGCCACAGCGGGATCGCGGCACCCGGCCTCCGGCGGTCCTCGCCGTCCGGGTACCGGTGCCACACGATCGGTCCGTCGCTCGGCCAGTATTGCGGCACTCGATGGAGAGCCGGTTGATTCGTGCTGAGTCGGCCCGAACATCCGGGTGCCGACGGGCCGTTCGGGGGCGGTGGGCCGGCGGCCGCGCGGGGCGGTTCAGCACCGCTCGATCGGTGCTCAGCCGCCCGGGCCGAGGATGTACGGGGAGCGGTGGGCCGAGTCCTGCCGCCGCCCGATTGAGCGCCTGGACCAGGAGGATTTCCGCTCGTGCTGCTCACCGACCCCGGACTGGGGCGCCGAATCCAGCTGCAACAAGGCCTTGTCTGGCTCGCGGCAGCCCAGGGAGACCCCTGCGCGGCTCTGCTGCGCGGGCTCGACACCGATCCGCGCGAGTACTGGCGCCGGCTCACCGAACGGCCGCTCGGCCGCAGCGCCACCGGCGCCTGGGTGACGGCGCGGCACGCCGTGGCGAGCCGGGCGGCCGCCGAGCCGGCCCTGTGCGAACGCCCGCTCCTGGACGGCTTCGGCCCGAGCGCCGCGGACGGCGCGCCGCAGGACCAGGTGCCCGCCGACGGCGGCGACGACCCGGTGTTCGACGTCGAACAGGCCTGGCGCCGCGCGCTGGCGGCCGTCCCCGCCGCCACCGGCGGGGACGGCGGGTGGGACGTGGTGGCCGTCGCGCGTGCCGCCGCCGTCGAGGCGCTGGCCCTGGCCTGGGGCCTGGACGCCGACGGACGGCTGGAGTTGAGCGCGGCGGTCGAGCTGACCGACGGGCTGCTCGACGCCTCGTGCTATCCGCAGAACCTGGCCGACACCCGGCGCATCGCCCACGGCGTGACCGCCCTGCGGGCCCTGCCGGCGGTCGGTGGGTCCGAGGAGCGGCTGCTGCTGGCGGCGGTCGGCGTGCGGATGGCGACCGACCTGGTGGTCAACACCCTGGTGCGGTACCCCGAGGCGACGCCCCGGCAGGATCTGGAGGCCCTGTGGGAGCGGCTGCGCGCCGAGCCGGGAGGGGCGGCGCGGGCGGTGGCGGAGACGCTGCGCTGGGCCGGCCCGGTGCAGCTGCGCACCCTCGTCGCGCAGGCGCCGTGCGAGCTCGCAGGACAGCGGATCGAACCGGGGGAGGAGGTGGTGATCCTGCTCGGAGCCGCCAACCGCGACGCCGAGGCGTTCACCGACCCCGACCGGTACGACCCCGACCGGTTCGCGGCGGCCGCCCCCGACCGGTCCGATCCCGTCGAGGCGGCGCGAGCCGCGCAGGTCGTGCTGCCCGGTGCGCCGAGCACCCGGGTGCTGTCCTTCGCTGCGGCGAGCGCGCGGGAGGGGCTGAGCCGGCTCGCCGTCCTGCGCCCGCGGCCGAACGGGACCGAGGCGCCGGCGCGGCGCGCGGCCGCCCCGGTGTCCCGGTCGCTGCTCGCCTTCGCCGCCCGCACACCCCTGAGCTGAGCCAGGAGAAGACATGAAGATCCTCTTCGTGAGCATGCCTCACCCCACGCACTTCCACCCGATGGTGTCGCTGGCCTGGGCGCTGCGCTCGGCCGGTCACGAGGTCCGGGTGGCCGGTCACCCGGACCTCACGGACACGGCCACCGGCGCCGGGCTGACCATGGTGCCCGCCGGGAAGCCCGGCTGGTACCGCGACGACCCCTACGAGCCCGACCTGTACGGGCAGTTGATGGGCCGAGGCGCCTCCGACTTCCTGCGCACCTTCGACTGGTCCTGGACCGACGAGCGGGCCTGGAGCTGGGAGGGCCTGCTGGGGCAGGAGAAGATCCTGGTCTCCGCGCTGCTCGCCGGCATCAGCAACGACCCGTTCCTCGACGACGTGATGGACTACGCCCGCCACTGGCAGCCCGACCTGGTGATCTGGGAACAGCTCACGATGGGCGGCGCGGTGGTGGCCGAGGCCCTCGGCATCCCGCACGCGCGCTTCCTCTACGGCCTGGACTTCCTCGGCCGCGCCCGGGAGGAGTTCCTGCGGCTGTACCAGCAGCGACACCCCGACCAGCGCGAGGACCCGACCCGCGAGTGGCTGGAGGAGGCGGTGGGCCGCTTCGGCGGGACCTGGAGCGAGCGGCTGCGGGTCGGCGGTTTCACCATCGCCACCACCGTCCCGGGCACCGAGTTGGAGGTCGGCTTCGACACCATCGGCATGCGCTACGTGCCCTACAACGGGCGATGCGTGGTGCCGGAGTGGCTGCGCGAGCCCACCGACCGCCGTCGGGTCTGTCTGACGCTCGGCACGTCCAACGAGATCGAGAACACCGGCACCACGGTGGGCGAGATCTTGCGGGGGTTGGCCGACCTCGACGTGGAGGTGGTCGTCACCCTCGGCGCCGAGGAGGCGGCCAAGATGGGCGAACTGCCGGCGAACGCGCGGCCCGTGGGCTTCGTGCCGCTGCACGACCTGCTGCCCACCTGTCAGGCGATCGTGCACCACGGTGGCTTCGGTTCGCGCCTGACCTCCGCCTACCACGGGGTGCCGCAGCTCATCCTCGGCCACGGCTACGACACCATGCTGGCCGGGCAGCGGCAGGAGAAGCTGGGCGGCGGACTGTGCCTGCCGGCCGACAGCGCCACTCCGCAGGAGATCCGGGACTGCGTGGCCCGCCTGGTGGACGATCCGGCGCTGGCCGCCGGCGCCGCGCTGATCCGGGCCGACCTGCTGGCGCAGCCCTCGCCGGCCGAGGTGGTGCCGATGCTGGAACGCGTCGTTGCCGAGTGGGGCCGGTGAGCGTGGCATGACCGTCGATCGGCACGGGACGGCCGCCACCGCCGAGGCTCCGGGGGCGGCACGTCCGGGCGGAGCCGGTGTCCGTGAGCTGGGCGTCGCGGGCGCCTTCGAGTTCACTCCCACCGTGTTCCCCGACGACCGCGGGCTGTTCGTGGACTCCTTCCGGCTGGCGGCCTTCGAGGAGGCGGTCGGCCACCCGTTCCCGGTCGTCCAGACCAGCCAGAGCCGCTCGCGCCGGGGCGTGGTCCGCGGAGTGCACTACACCGCGACACCGCCCGGCATGGCCAAGTTCGTGCACTGCACCGGCGGGCGGGCGCTGGACTTCGTGGTCGACCTGCGGGTCGGATCGCCGACCTTCGGCAGCTGGGACAGCGTCGTGCTCGGCGGGGAGGAACTGCGGTCGGTCTACGTGCCGGTCGGCGTGGGGCACGCCTTCGTGGCGCTGGAGGACGCCACCACGATGGTCTACCTGATGTCGGGCGGATACGTGCCCGCCAACGAGCTCGCGGTCTCCCCGCTGGATCCGGACCTGGCACTGCCGTACGACCAGGGCGTGGCGCCGGTCCTGTCCGAGCGGGACCGGGCGGCCCCGACCCTGGCGCAGGCCGTCCGCCTGGGACTCCTGCCGGACTACCGCACCAGCCTCGAACTCGACGAGGCGCTCTGAGGAGCCCCGCACCGTGCCCGGGGGCCGGCCCGCGCGCTGCCGCGCGAGCCGGCCCCCGGGCACGGTCCGTTCAGCCGGCCGCGGGTGCGGCGAGCAGGCTCCGCAGACAGGCCAGCAGGCCGCGCGCCTCCACGTTGAGGTAGTAGCTGTGCCGCAGCAGTTCGGTGAGCTGGCGCACCGTCAGCCACCGGTGGTCCGGGTGCTCCGCCGACCAGTCCGGCTCCGCCTCGACGATCAGGTAGCGGTTGCGGGTGTGGTAGAACCGTCCGCCCTCCTCCGAGAGCGTGGTGTCGAAGCGGACCCGCCGCGGGTCGGCGCCGAGCACCTCGTCGAGGAAGCGCGGGCGGGCCTCGGCGGGCAGGTGGGCGTAGTTCTGCGGGGTGCACTGGACGGTGGGGGCCAGTTCGATGACGTCGTTGTGCCCGGCCTCGGCCCTCGCCTGGACCAGGACGTGCAGGACGCCGTCGATCTCCCGGACCAGGAAGGCGATCACGCCGGGTCCGGTCGCGGCGATCAACGGCTGGGTCCACTCGTCCACCTCGCGGCCCCGGGCCCTGACCCGCACGCCCATGACGTCGAAGAACGCACCGGTCCGGTGGCTGATCCGGCCCTCGGCCGACTGCCACTCGTCGACCTGGCGGAGCGGCACCAGTCGGGCCCGCAGGTCCGTGGTGCTGCGGGCCTCGGTGATCCAGTGGGCGATCTCCGCGCCGGTGTGGCGGCCCTCGTCGGGGCCGGCCGCGCAGGACCGCAGCAGCGCGGAGCCGAACGCGTCCCCGGGGGAGCCGACGGTCTCGGTGCCGGGTCCGGCCAGTGGCAGGCAGGCCAGCGCGGCGCGCGAGTCCATGTTCACCAGGTCGTCCACGGCGAGCAGTTCGTGGAGCTGGCCGAGCGTCAGCCAGGTGAAGCCCTCGCGCACCGCGACCGGCTCGCGCACCTCGACGATCATGTTGCGGTTGCGCTTGCGGTAGAACCACGCGCCCTGCTCGGACTGGCGTACGTCCGCCAGCAGGGTGTGCCGCGCCGCGTCGCGGAAGTACTCCACGTACGGGACGTCGCGGCCCCGGTGGGCGCGGGTGAAGTTGCTGCGGGTGGCCTGCACGGTGGGTGACAGCTGGGGCCCGTCGCAGTTGCCGGGTTCGACCTTCGCCTGCATCAGGAAGTGCGGGACGCCGTCGAACTCGCTCATCAGGATGCCCAGGATGCCGGTCTCCGGCTGGTTGATGACGGGCTGGCTCCAGTGCGGCACCGCACTGTCCGGGCGTTCCACCCGCAGGCCTTCGATCGAGAAGAACCGCCCGCTGTCGTGGACGAGGTTCCCGGTCTCCGGGTCGGTGTGCCAGCCGACCAGTTCGTCGAGCGCGATCGGCTCCACCTCGGTGTGCAGGCGCTCGGCGCACGCCGCGAACCACCGGTGGAAGTCCGCCGTGGTCGTCAGCCCGCCGGCCCGGGCCGCTGCGGAGCGCGCCAGGCCTCTCACCCGCTGCTCGTCAACGGTCGTCGCAGCCAAAGGAGTTGTATTCATCCGGTCTCCTGCATCCAGTCATCGGCCAGGTGGGTGGTGGTGAGGCGGCGGCTCACTGTGCTGCGAGGGTGGTGGCACCCCGGGCGTCGTGGGCGTGGAGCCAGTCGACGGCGTCCATCAGGTCGTCCGCGGACATGTCGGCGAGCAACGCGTCGCGGGCCTGCGCCGCGCCGTCCGACGGGTGGTAGACCTCGCGGCCCATCCAGCGCGACACGTCCTGGACCCTGGCGGTGCGCTCCTGCCGCAGCGACGCGAACTCGCGCAGCTGCTCGGCGAGTCGGGCGGACGGACAGTCCCGCAGCAGATCGCCGAGCACCACCGCGTCCTCCAGGGCCATGCAGGCGCCCTGGGCGGCGTACTGGAGCATCGGGTGCGCCGCGTCCCCGAGGACCGCGGTGCGCCCGTCGGTCCAGGTCGTGGTGGCGTCGCGGTCGCACAGCACCCAGGTGCGCCAGTCGCGGCCCAGTTCCAGCAGGCGGCGGCCGGCGGGGTGCAGGCCGGGGAACCGGGCGAGCACCTGTTCCCGCTCCGTGGGCAGGCCGGCCACCGCTTCGCGGGCGCCGTCGTCCTGGGTGATGGCGAGGTTGAGTCGGCTGCCGCCGGCGATCGGATAGTGCACGAAGTGCCAGCCGGGGCCGACCCAGAGGGTGACCGTGTTCGAGCGGAGCTCGGCGGGCACCGCCGCCATGGGCACGACCGCGCGGTGGATCGTGTGGCCCGAGACCCGGGGCGGGCCGTCGCCCACCAGCTGGGCGCGGACGGCCGAGTGGAGGCCGTCCGCGCCGATCAGGGCGTCGGCGGTGCGGTCCGGACCCCGGGCGGTCAGGGCGCGCACCTGGTCCGGCCCGCCCTGGTAGCCGGTGACCTCCACCCCGGCGTGCAGGGTGATGCGTCGGTGCGCCTGGCAGGCGTCCAGGAGCGGCCGGTACAGGTCGCTGCGGTGGACGACGGCGTAGGGCAGGCCGAAGCGTGCCCGGTAGGCGTGGTCCAGCGGCAGGACCGCCAGCGGAGCTCCGGAACGGCCCTCCAGGAGTCGCAGGGCGTCGACGTGGACGGCCGCGGCGCTGACCGGCTCCGCCAGGCCGAGCCGCGCCAGGGCGCGGAAGGCGTTGGGGGCGAGCTGGATGCCGGCGCCGAGTTCGGTGAACTCGCCCTTGCGTTCCAGGACTTCGACGGTGTGGCCGGCCTGGGCGAGGGCGAGGGCGGTCGCCAGTCCGCCGATTCCCCCGCCTGCTACGACGACATGTGGCACGTGAGTCCCCTGTGGTTCGTGCGGAAATGGTGGTGCGTCGGTTTCGGTCGGCGCGTGCGAGATGGATCGGACCGGTCAGCCGACGCCGACGGACCCGGTCAGATGGGTGGATCCGTCGGCCCGGCGCTCCGGTCGGGAGCCGGTCAGGTCGGCGACCAGGTCGGCCAGGACGGTCAGGCCGTCGCGGCTGAGCAGGGATTCGGCGTGGAACTGGAGCGACGCGAAGGCCGGCCCGCGCAGGCCGTGCACCTGGCCGGTACCGGGATCACGGCAGACCGCGACGGGACCGCGGAGCGCGTCGTGGTGCAGCACGTCGTCGGCGGCGTGCAGGGCGAAGGTGTTGTAGAAGCCCACCAGGACCCGGCGGCCGAAGAAGTCGATCTCCTTCTGCACGCCCTGGTTGGGGCGGCTGCGCCGGACGACGGGCACGTCGAGGAGGGTGCCCAGGACCTGGTGGCTGAGGCAGACGGCGAGGAAGGGGGTGCCGTCCGCCAGCAGCCGCGCGATGGTGCCGCGCAGGGTGGCGATGCGGGGGTCGCCGGTGTCGCACGGGTCGCCCGGGCCCGGTCCCATCACCACGAGGTCGTAGCCGTCGGCGGGGTGGTCCTGGTCGAAGCGGCGCACGTCGACCGTCAGCCCGAGGGCCCGCAACTGCTGGGCGATCATGCCGGTGAAGGTGTCCTCGGCATCGACGATCAGGGCCCGCTTGCCCTCCGCCACCCGGGGGTCCGGCGTCCGGGCCGGCCGGAGCGCCGGGTCGAGCCAGAACGCGGCCAGGCGGCTGTTGCGGGCGGTGAGGGCTTGGCGGACGCGCGGGTGGTCGTTGAGGTCGCCGGGCGCGGCGGTCTCGGGGCCGGTCGGCGCGGCGCCGAGGGCACGGAGCATGCCGCGGGCCTTGGCATGGGTCTCGGCGGCCTCGGAGAGCGGGTCGGAGTCGCGCACCAGGGTGGCGCCGACGGCCAGTTCGAGGCGCCCGGCGGTGATGTCGGCGGTGCGCAGCAGGATGGCGGAGTCCAGGGACCGGCCGCCGTTGATGTCACGGCTGATCAGCGCGGCGGCGCCGCTGTAGTAGCCGCGTCCGCGCGGTTCGTGGCTGTGGATGATCCGGCAGGCGTTCTCCAGCGGGCTGCCGATCACGGTGGGGGCGAACATCGTCTCGCGCAGGATCTCCCGCACGTCGTGGGAGCTGTGGCCCTGGATCAGGTACTCGGTGTGTGCGAGGGTGGCCATCTGCTTGAGGTAGGGGCCCACGACCCGTCCGCCGCCCTCGCAGATCCGGGCCATCATCTTGAGTTCCTCGTCCACGACCATGTACAGCTCGCCGGCCTCCTTGGGGTCGGCGAGGAAGTCCAGCACGTCGGTCAGGGTGGGGCCCTGCGGCGGGTGGCGCAGGGTGCCGCTGATCGGGTTCATCACGACGGTCTGGTCGAAGAGACTGACGTGGCGCTCGGGGGTGGCACCGACGAGGGTGCGCGTCCCGGTGTGGACGAGGAAGGTCCAGTAGGCGCCGCGCTCGCCCCGCAGGAGCCGGCGGAACAGGCTCAGCGCGGTGCGGGTGGACCAGTTGTGGATGCGGGCGGTGAAGGCCCGCTTGATCACGAAGTTGGCTCCCGCCCCGGTGCCGATCTCCTCGGTGAGCACCCGCCGGACGATCGAGGCGTACTCGTCGTCGTCGATGTCGAAGCCCGGGTCGGTGAGTTCGGCGGGTTCGTCGGGCAGCAGCTCGAGGGCCCGGTCCAGCGGGCAGGTGTGCTGCTCCGCGACGGTCATGGCGAGCAGTGGGGTGCCGTCGTCGTGGCAGGCGAAGTCCCGTTCGCGTAACTGCCGGTAGGGCAACAGCACCAGGCTCTCGTGGCGCGGTCCGGGTGGGCCCTGGTCGAGCGGCGGCAGCGGGACGTCGGCGATCCGCTGGACCTCGGTGATGTCGCCGGTGAGCAGTTCGACGCGGTGGCCGACCGCGTCGGGGCGGTGCAGCAGTGCGAAGGCGGGCGGGCAGGGGCCGAGGACGCGTTCGAGGAGCCCGGCGAATCCGCTCTGGTCGGGGACCATGGGTCAGACCTGCCCGACGAGTCCGGGCTGCCCGACGTGCTCCAGCAGCCGATCGGTGGTCATGACGACGGCGCAGCGGGCCGCCGCGTACTCCAGCGCCCAGTCGTGCCGTTCGGCGGAGAAGTCCGCGACGGCGTCCGCGACCAGGAACGTCTCGATGTCGTGGGTGAAGGCGTCGACGGCCGTCATCAGGCAGCCCACGTGGGCGTAGACGCCGCAGATGACGAGCTGGTCGCGCCCGGCGGCACGCAGGTGGTCGAGCAGGTCGTTGCCGTGGAAGGCGCTGTAGCGCCACTTGGTGAAGACCGTGCCGTCATCGTCGGGGGCCACGTCGTCGACGATCTGGCGGTCCTCCGGGCTGGTGCGCATGCCCGGGCCCCAGAAGTCCTTGAGCAGCCCGCGTTGCTGGTCGCTCATGCCGCCCGGCTGCGCGGTGTAGGTGACGGGCATGCCCAACTGCCGACATCGTTCGACCAGGCGTCGGCTGTTGTTCAGCAGGCCGGTGACGGGTTCGTGGCCGGCCGTGAAGGGCGCCACGAAGTAGCGCTGCATGTCGTGCACCAGCAGGGCGGCGCGGCGCGGGTCGGGGATCCACGGGGCGGTGTTGGCGGGCAGTGACCGCTCGGTGGGCAGGGGGTAGGGGGCGATGCCAGGGATGGCCATGGGGCGTCCTCCAGGAGGTGGGGCGGCCTGGCGCGGCCGCTGCGGGCGGGGTCGGCCGGGTGATCGCTAGCGGCCGAGCGCGGCACCGCCGTCGACGTACAGGTCGTGCAGGGTGATCTGGCCGGCCCGGTCGGAGAGCAGGAACGCGACGGCGTCGGCGATGTTCTGCGGGGTGGCGAAGCGGCCCAGCGGGATTCCCACGCGGTACTGCTCCGGCACGCCGTTGAGGGAGTCCGTCGGGCCGGACTCGTCGGTCCACAGGGAGCGCAGCATCGCGGTGTCGGTCGAGCCGGGGCACACCACGTTGCAGCGGATGCCGTGCTGCGCCAGCTCTAGGCCGAGGGCCTTGGTGTAGGCGGTGGCCGCGGCCTTGGAGGCCCCGTAGGCGGCCATGCCCATCCGGGGGACTCCGGCGGCGTTGGAGGCGACGGTGACGATCGCGCCGCGGATGCCGTGCCCGACCATGCGGTGCGCGACGGCCCCGGACACGCGGAAGACCCCGCCGGCGTTGACGGCGAAGGTGTGCTCCCAGTCCTCTTCGGTGAGCGACAGCGCCGAGCGGGACCGCAGCACGCCGGCGGTGTTGACCAGCAGCTCGATGGGACCGAGCTGCGTCTCGACGGCGGCGACGGTCTCCTCGACCGAGCTCGTGGAGGTCACGTCCGCGGCGAAGACCGTCACGGACAGACCCTCGGCGGCGACGTCGCGCCGCAGTTCCTCGAGGGCGTCTCCGCCCAGGTCCAAGGCGGCCACCTGGGCACCCGAACGGGCCAGGGTGCGCGCGACGCATCGGCCGATGCCTCCCGCGGCGCCCGTCACCAGCGCGACCTTGCCGGCGTGTTCCCTGTCCATGATCGTCTCCCATCGCGGGGCGGATACGGCTGCTGGTTGGTGGAGCGTGAGCGTCGGGCGGGCGGGGAGCGGACAACCCGACGGATCGGCGCCGGGGTGGGCCGCGGCGCGCGGTCGTGCTGCGGGGACGCTCGTCCAGGTGGTCAGGGCCGCGGGGCGGGAGCCGGTCGGCGGGTTCGCCCGCGGCGAACCCGATCATCCGGACGTGAATGCCGTGACCATGCCATAATTCCCTTGGTGACGGGCCCCGCGCCGAACGCCGGGATGCGTGGTCACCCGCCTGCGGGTGTCGTGCGGGCGGCCCGCCGTCCCCTGCCGTCCCCTGCCGTCCCGGTCGGCCGGGCCGTCGGGGTGGAGCGGCAGGTGGGGGCGGGGTGAGTTCGGGATTCCCGGCCGTGTCGGGCCGGTTGATTGTGTGGAATTCCTGTGGAATAGCTGGTGAATTCGCGTGGGCGCGGACGCCGGCGAAGTCCACAACGATTTGCAACTTATACAGCGTGATGTGCGATGGTCAAGAACTCAGATCGTCCCGATGTGTCCGTTTTATATCATATGGACGAATTGCCGGCGCAGGCTGTCGCGCGGGTCGCTCCGAGGCCCTTCGGCTGGTGGGTTTACAAAGCCCGTCTAGAGGTATTAGGTTCGTGGCGGCACCACATCTGACCTCGCTACTGCCTGATGGGGGTACCGTATGCACGTGGAGTTACCGCCACCGTTAGGGTCCGGCGGGAAAGGGTCAGCAGGATCGCATCGCCGCATCGTCGTCACAGGCGGTGCCGGGTTCATCGGATCCCATTACGTACGGTTA
Organism: Kitasatospora sp. NPDC001683; assembly: GCF_053596495.1. Lineage (NCBI taxonomy): Bacteria > Bacillati > Actinomycetota > Actinomycetes > Kitasatosporales > Streptomycetaceae > Kitasatospora > Kitasatospora sp. NPDC001683. Next base: position 72,685 of record NZ_JBSFGK010000019.1, on the reverse strand, counting down.
TTGCTTTCCGGAGCCGAGCAGCTCTCCGTGACAGTTCTGGACAAGCTCACGTACGCGGGAAATCAAGCCAATTTGGGTGACCTCGCCGCGGATCCGCGGCTGCGGTTCCGGCGGGGTGACATCTGCGACCCGGCCGTGGTGGACGAGGTCCTGCGGGACGCCGACGAGGTCGTGCACTTCGCGGCGGAGTCCCACGTGGACCGCTCCATCGAGGACGGCGGCGCCTTCGTGCGCACCAACGTGCTGGGCACCCAGACACTGCTGGACGCCGCGCTGCGCCACGACGTGAGCCGCTTCGTGCACGTGTCGACCGACGAGGTCTACGGGTCGATCGCGAGCGGGTCGTGGGACGAGTCGAGTCCACTGAGCCCGAACTCGCCCTACGCCGCCTCCAAGGCCTCCTCCGACCTGCTGGTCCTCGCCTACCAGCGCACCCACGGGCTCAACGCCAGCATCACCCGCTGCTCCAACAACTACGGGCCGATGCAGCACCCGGAGAAGGTCATCCCGCTCTTCGTCACCCGCACCATCGACGGCCTGACCGTGCCGCTGTACGGCGACGGGCGCAACGTGCGCGACTGGCTGCACGTGACGGACCACTGCCGGGGCATCGAGCTGGTGCGCACCCGGGGACGGGCCGGCGAGGTCTACAACCTGGGCGGCGGCACCGAACTGACCAACCGCCAGCTCGCCGAGCGGCTGCTGGCCTTCGGCGGTGCCGACTGGTCGCTGGTGCGCGAGGTGGCCGACCGCAAGGGCCACGACCTGCGCTACTCGCTCGACGACCGCAAGGCCCGCGAGGAACTGGGCTACCGGGCGCGCGTGCCGCTCAGCACCGGCCTTCCCGCCACGGTCCGCTGGTACCAGGACAACCCGCAGTGGTGGCGTCCCCTGCTGCCGGAACCGGCGGGTCGTCTCGGCGCCGCCCCGCAGGCCACCCTGCCATGAGCCCGGCGGGACGGACCGCGGCAGACCGCGTCCTTCCGCCCCGAGCTAAGGAACCACTCCTCCCATGCGCGGAATACTGCTGGCCGGCGGCTCCGGCAGCCGGCTGCTGCCGCTGACCCTCATCAACTCCAAGCAGCTGCTGCCGGTCTACGACAAGCCGCTGGTCTACTACCCGCTGTCGGTGCTGATGCTGGCCGGCATGCGGGAGATCCTGATCATCAGCAGCGCGGCCCACCTGGAAGCCTTCCGCTCGCTGCTGGGCGACGGCGGCCATCTGGGCCTGAGCCTGCAGTACGCGGTCCAGGACGAGCCCCGCGGGATCGGCGAAGCCCTCGTGATCGGCCGGGACTTCGCCGGCGACGAGGACGTCTGCCTCATTCTCGGGGACAACATCTTCTACGGGCAGGGCCTGCCCGGCCAGCTGCGCGAGGCGGCCCGGACCCTGGACGGCTGCGCCGTCTTCGGCTATCCCGTCTCCGACCCCGAGCGGTACGGCGTGGCCGTCCTCGGGCGGGGCGGCGAACTGGTCGACATCGTGGAGAAGCCGGCCGACCCGCCCTCCAACATCGCGGTCACCGGCCTCTACATGTACAGCAACGACGCCCTCAGCTACGCCGAGAAGATCACCCCGTCCGCCCGCGGGGAGCTGGAGATCACCGACATCAACCGGCTGCTGGTCGAGCAGGGGCGCGGGCGGATCGTCCAGCTCGGCCGGGGCATCGCCTGGCTCGACGCCGGCACCCACGACAGCCTCCTGGAGGCGAGCCAGTACGTCCAGGTCCTCCAGAAGCGGCAGGGAATGCAAATCGCCTGCCTGGAGGAAACGGCCTACCGGATGGGTTACATCGACCGGAGGCAATTGGGCCGGCTCGCCGAACGGCTCTCGCCCGGCACCATGTACGGCCGGCACGTCCGTTCCCTCCTGAGAGCCTGACCCACCGCCCTTTCCAGAAAATCGGCCCGCCTTTCCACGGAATACCGGACCGGTGTGCGACGCATGTGGACCCGGCGCCTCGAATTCCCGGACCGGCGGCTCGACAATGAAAACGAAGGATTACCCATGCAGGAAGTGGCGGGCGCCTCGGGCAGACGGCGCCTCGATTCCCTCACCGGTGCGCGGTTTCTGGCCGCCGGACTGGTGTTCTTCTGCCATCTGGCGACCAGTGGATTCTTTGTGCCCGGTTCCGCACCGGCCACCGGGCTGATGACGGCCACCAAGACTGCCGGTACGGTCGGGGTCTCATTCTTCTTCGTCCTCAGTGGCTTCGTACTGACCTGGTCGGTCCGACCCGCGGACACCTACGGCGGCGTCCTGCGGCGCCGACTGGTGAAGATCTTCCCCAACCACCTGCTCACCTACGCCCTGGCGATGGTCGTCTACGCGTCGGCCTTCACGCCGCTGGGCACCGCGCTGCTCAACCTGCTGCTGCTCCAGGCCTGGTCCTCGGACCCGATGGTCTTCCTGAGCGTCAACGGGGCGAGCTGGTCGCTCTCCTGCGAGCTGCTCTTCTACGTGCTCTTCCCGTTGCTGCTCCCGTTGCTGCGCCGGATTCCCGCCCGGCGGCTGTGGTGGTGGGCGGGCGGTGTCGCGGCCGCTGTGATGCTGATGCCGCTGGTCGCCGCCCTGCTGCCGGCCGGTCAGACCCTGCCCAGGACCGGGTCCTGGCTGGACGGCGTGTCGATCGAACGGCTGTGGCTCGTCTACATCTTCCCGCCGGTCCGGCTGCTGGAGTTCGCCCTCGGCATCCTGATGGCGCGCATCGTCCAGTCCGGCCGGTGGATCGCGCTGCGTCCCGCCTGGACCGGGCTGCTCGTGGTGGCCGCGTACGTGCTGGGGCTCTACACGCCCATGCTGTTCACGGTGGCCGCGGTGACCGTGGTGCCGCTGGCCCTGTTCGTCGCCTCGCTGGCCCAGGCGGACAGCGCCGACGCCGGCACGCCGCTCGCGACGCCCCTGATGCGCCGGCTGGGGGAGGCCTCGTTCGCCTTCTACCTGATCCACGGGATCGTCCTGGAGTACGCCGGCGAGCTGCTGGTCCGCGAGCACCGCGCGCCGTCGACGGGCCAGGGCGTGGTGGTGTCCCTGCTCACCCTCGCGGTGAGCCTGGCGCTGGCCCTGGCGATCCACCAGTGGTTCGAGACGCCCCTGGTGCGGTGGTTCGGCCGCCCGCGGCCGCGCCCCGTCGTCCCGGCGGAGGCCGGCAGTTCCCTGGGTCGCTGAGCCACGACGGCCGGCACGCCCGTACCGCAATCCCCGTCCCCACCATTCCAGCGAGGCCTCTGTCATGCGCATGCTCTTTGTTACCGGCGGCAGCCCGGCCACGGTGTACGCACTCACCCCCCTGGCGACGGAGGCCCGGAACGCCGGGCACGAGGTACTGGTCGCCTCCAACGCGGAGACGATGGAGGCCGTCACCGGAGCCGGGCTGCCCGGCGTCTGCGTGTCCGACGTGCCGATCCGGCACCACATTTACCACGACCGCGCCGGCACCCCGCTGGTGATGCCCGAGGACCCCGACCTGGCGATCCGGGCCATCGGCCATGCCTTCGGCCGGATGGCCGCCGCCTACCAGGAGCCGCTGCTCGAGCTGGCCCGTTGCTGGCGGCCCGACGTGGTCGTCGGCGGCACCCTGCACTACTCGGCGGCGGTCCTGGCCGCCAGGATCGGCGTGCCGTTCGTGCGGCACTCCTGGGACTCCGGCGAGCCGCTGGTCGTAGACGAGGCCGCCGCGGTGGAGATGCGCCCCGAACTCGACGCGCTCGGCCTGGCGGGCATCCCCGGCACCGCCCTGTGGGTCGACGTGTGCCCGCCCAGCGTGCGCGACCCCGAGGCGCTCCAGGGGACGTCCATGCGGTGGATCCCCTGCAACCTGCAGCCGCCGCTCGAACCGTGGATGTACAGCAAGGGCTCCGCGCCCCGGGTCGGGGTCACCGCGGGCACCAAGACCGCGCCCGGCTACTTCTTCGACTACCTGGTTCAACTGGCGGTCGCGCTCAAGAAGTTGGACGCCGAGATCCTGGTCAGCGCGCCGCCGGCGGTGGCCGGGCAGCTGAGCGAGGCCACCGGCATGCGGGTCGGCTGGCTGCCGTTCGACACCGTCGCCCGCACCTGCGACCTGCTGGTCCACCACGCCGGCGGTGGGACCGCCCTGACCGGCATGGTGTACGGCATCCCCCAGCTGGTGGTCCCCAACATGCCCAAGCTGGTGGCTCCTTCGCAGCGGCTGGCGGCCTACGGCGCGGCGCGGGTGATCCTGCCCGGCGACGACACCCCCGAGGCACTGGCGGACGCGGCGGGCGACCTGCTGGCGAACGACCACTACCGGGAGCGCGCCCGGGACCTGGCCGAGGAGGCCAACGCCATGCCGGCCCCGCAAGAGGTGCTCGGCCTGATCGAGAAGCTGGTGTGACGCCGTGTTCTATCACGTGTGCTTCGTGGTCCCCGACATCGAGGCGGCGATGGCGGACCTCACCCGGACCGTCGGCGCCCAGTGGTCCGGCATCCTGGAGGACTCGCTCGGGCCGTGGGAGTACCGCCTGGCCTTCACCCGCGGCGGGGCGCCCTACACCGAGCTGGTGCAGGGCCCGCCCGGCAGTCCCTGGGACTCCAGCCTGGGTGCCCGCTGCCACCATCTGGGCTTCTGGACCGCCGATGTGACGAAGAGTGCGGCCCGACTGTCCGAGGACGGCTTCACCCCGGAGTTCGACGCCTGCCCGCTGGGGCGTCCCTACAGCTACCACCGGCTGGAGAGCCTGGGCGTGAGCCTCGAGATGATGGACGTCTCCCGGCAGGACCGCTTCCTGGCCGCCTGGGACCCCGGGGCCCCGGCGATGCCGCCCTTCGACGCCTGACCAGCGCCGCCCCGCGCCGTGCCGCCCCGGCCGTGACCGGGGCGGCATCCGCCTGCCGTTGTTGATCCCGCAAGACCCGTGCCGGCCCAGACGAGGAGAGCCGAAGCAATGCCGAGCAGCGACATCGATGCCCCGGACAACGGGACCCCGGCCACCGAGGCCCTGGACACCGACGTGCTGGTGGTCGGGGGCAGTACGGTGGGTCTCTTCACCGCCCTGTTCCTCGCCCGCGCGGGGGTGCGCACCCTCGTCGCCGAGCGGCACCCGGCACCGCTGGCGCACCCGCGGGCCATGGGCATCGGGCCGCGCACCGTGGAACTGCTGCACACGGCCGGCATCGCCGACGCCGTCGACGCCGAGTGCATGGACATGCGGGGCGGTGACCTCCAGATGTTCGCCACCCCCACCCTGGCGGAGGCCGACCTGGAGACCCTGTCCGCACAGGCCCCGCCCCGCACCGACGCGTTCCGCGACGTGACGCCGCGCCACCTGCGCGGCACCTGCCCCCAGGGCCGCCTGGACAAGGTGATCACCGCCGCGGCGCGCGACGCCGGTGCGCGGATCGAGTTCGGTACCGAGATGGTCGCCTTCGCCCAGGACGACGCACGGGTCACCGCGCGCCTGACCGGCCCCGACGGCCTCGTCGAGGTCCGGGCCCGCTACCTGGTGGCCGCGGACGGCGCCCGCAGTGGCGTCCGCGAGAGCCTGGGCATCGGCACCAGCGGGCCGGGTGTCATCGGCGACCCGCTGATCAGCGTGCTCTTCCACGCGGACCTCAGCGAGTTCACCGGCGGCCGGCCGTTCACCGTCTGCGACATCACCACCCCCGAGGCGGCGGGCGGCCTGCTGCCCGTCGACGGCGACCGCGAGTGGATCTACGCCTTCCGCTATCCGCGGGACGCCGGCCTCACCCCGGACGACTTCACCCCGCAGCGGTGCGCCGACCGGATCAGGGCCGCCGTCGGCCGCGACGACCTGCCCCTCGAGGTGGTGAGCATCCTGCCCTGGCAGGTGCGCGGGGCGCTCGCCGACCGGTTCCGGGACGGTCGGGTCTTCCTCGCCGGGGACGCCGCCCACGTCATTCCCCCGGTCGGCGCCTTCGGCATGAACACCGGTGCGGCCGACGCCCACAACCTGGCCTGGAAACTGGCCTGCGTGCTGGGCGGACAGGCCGGAGACGCCCTGCTGGACAGCTACGAGCACGAGCGCCGCCCGGTCGCCGCCACCGCGCTGGAGCAGTCGATGCTGCGCCTGGAGGACCCGTCCCTGCACTGGCAGACCGGCGAGCAGGGCCGCCGGCACCGCGCCTCGGCCGGCGCGCTCAACGCACCGGTGATCCACCTCGGCTACCGCTACGACTCCGGCGCGGTGATCGGCCCGGTCGCGCCGCTGCCCTCCACGGAGGAGGTCGAGCCCGACCTGGACGGCTCGCCCGGCTCCCGGCTGCCGCACCACTGGCTGGCTCCGGGCGGGCGGACGCGCTCCACGCTGGACCTGGTCGACTACCGCTTCACGCTGCTCGCCGGACCGGACGGAGCGGCATGGCTGAAGGCAGCGGCCGAGGTGGCGTCCCGGCTCGACGTCCCGGTCGACGCCCACCTCGTCGAGGCGGCCGTGGAGTCCGTCCCGAGTTGGGCCGCCGCCGTCGGCATCGAGGACGGCGGCGCACTGCTGGTCCGCCCCGACGGCTTCGTCGGCTGGCGGACCCGGGTGCCGGCGGGCGATCCCGAGGCCGAGCTGGCGGACGTCCTGACCGCACTCCTGGACCGCGCGCGAGCACCGCGCGGGAGCGGCCGGCCCGCGTGACGGCCACCCGCCGGTCCCCGACCGGGCCGCACCCCCGCACCGGCCGGGCGCGGTGGTCGCCGCCCGGGCCGTGCTCTTCATCCGTGCCATGTACGACTCTTCGAGGGGGAAAGCCATGAATGGTCCCGCACCGCGGACCGCGCTGGTCACCGGCGCCGGCCGGGGCATCGGACGGGCCATCGCCGAACGCCTGGGCGCTATGGGCGCGACGGTGGCCGTCCACTACGGGCGCGACGACGCCGCCGCCGCCCAGGCCGTGGCGGCGGTGCGCTCCGCCGGCGGCAACGCCTTCCCGGTGCGGGCCGAACTGGGCACCCCGGGCGCCGTCGAGACCCTGGCCGCCGGCGTCGAGGCAGGCCTGCGCGAGCACACCGGCGCGGCCCGGCTGGACGTCCTGGTCAACAACGCGGGCATCGGCTGCCGCGCCGACATCACCACCATCACGCCCGAGGACCTCGACCGGGTGTTCGAGATCAACGTCAAGTCCCCGCTCTTCATCGCGCAGCGGCTCCTGACGCTGATGGGCGAGGGCGGCCGGATCGTCAACGTGTCCTCCGTCGCCCATCAGGTCGCCCACCCGCACGTCCTGGGCTACGCCATGAGCAAGGGCGCGCTGGAGGCGTTCAGCCGCTCGCTCGCCGCGCAGCTGGGACCGTCCGGCATCACCGTCAACACGGTCGCCCCCGGACTGATCGAGACCGACCTGCACCGCGCCCGGCTGCGCGAGCACCCCGAGGAGGCCGCGGAGGCGGCGGCCAGGACGGTCTTCGGCCGGCTCGGCCAGCCGGGCGACGTCGCCGACGTCGTCGCGTTCCTGGCCTCCGAGCAGTCCCGCTGGGTGACCGGCGAATGCCTGAAGGCCACCGGGGGTGCCTACCTGTGACGCCCCACCACTGAACGCCCGGTTCCATCGCCCCCACCGCCGACGGAAGGTTTGGACATGCTCGTCAACGACATCTACCTCGACAGCCTCGGCGTACGGCTGGGTCGCAGGCTCGACCTCGCCGAGGCGGCAGCCGACGGCCGGTACGCCGCGTCCGAGCACATCGCCAACGGCCTGCTGGGAGTGACCGTCTCCGAGGACGACCACGCCCCCGACCTCGCGGTCGCGGCCGTGCGCCAGGCGCTGGAACGCTCCGAGGCCGACCCGGCGGACGTCCGGCTGCTGCTGCACGCCAGCGCGTACTTCCAGGGCCAGGACATGTGGACCCCGTCCTCCTACATCCAGCACCACACCATCGGTGGCGGCGCCCCGGCCGTGGAGGTTGACCAGAAGTCCAACGGGGGGCTGGCCGCCCTCTCGCTCGCCTCGACCTTTCTGGCCGCCTGCGAGGACACCGCCGCCGTCCTGATCACCACCGGCGAGCGGTTCTGCCTCCCCGGCTTCGACCGGTTCCGCACCGAGAGCGGCACGGTGATGGCCGACGGCGGCACCGCCATGCTGCTCACCAGGCGCCCGGGGTTCGCCCGCGTCGTCTCCTGCGTGCTCACCTCGGACTCCTCGCTGGAGGGCATGTACCGCGGGCGGACGCTCAAGGACGCCCCGGCCGCGGGCGACAAGCCGCTCAACATGCGCGGGCGGAAGGCCGACTTCATGCGCCGCCACCTGAGCGACCTGGAGGAGATCTCGCTGCGGGTCGCCGACGGCATCAGCGGGTGCCTCCAGCAGGCACTGGCGGAGGCCAAGTGCGAGGCCGACGACATCCGGCGCTTCGTCATGCCCAACAACGGCCAGACGGTGCGCTGGTGGGGCATGCTCGCCGAGATGGGCGTCGAGCGCGAGCGCACCACCTGGGAGTTCGGCCGCCAGATCAGCCACCTGGGCTCCGGGGACCAGGCCGCCGCCCTCGACCACCTGCTGCGCACCGGTCAACTGGCCGCAGGCGACCGCGTGTTGCTGGCGGGGGCCGGTTACGGCTTCAACTGGGGCGCCGCGGTGCTGGAGATCCTGAACGTGCCCGACTGGGCCGCCGCCGACGCGTCCTGATGCATCGTCATCCTTCCAAGACAGGAGCACACATGCCCTTCCCCCCACTCGCGGAGCCCGCTTCCGACCTGTCCGAGGACGAGGCCCGGCGGCACGCGCACCAGGTGATCCTGGCCGGCCACGGCATGACGGCGCAGCGCCGGCTCGCCGCCGCCCGGGTGCTGGTCATCGGCGCGGACGAGATCGGCGCACCGCTGATCGCCCACCTCGCCGACTGGGGCGTGGGCACCATCGGCATCAGCGACGGTTCCCCGCTCAACCCGTGGGACCGCTACCTGGGCATCGTGGCCGACGAGCCGGCCACCCGCGCCGACGCCTGGGCCCGGGCCCTGACCGCCACCCACCCGGCGGTGCGCACCGTCGTCGAGGGCCGCTTCGACGTGACCACCGCGGCGGACCTGGTCGCCGGCTACGACCTGGTGGTCTGCGCGGGTGAGGACCCGGCCCGCTGTCAACTGGCCGACGATGTCTGCGCGCAGGCCGGCAAGCCCTACGTGTGGGGGTCCATGGACGCCACCGGCGGGCGGGTGGCGGTCTTCTGGGACGTCCACGGCGCCACCCTGCGGGACCTGTTCCCGGAGCCTCCCACCCCCTACTTCCGCGGCATGTCCGGCGCGCTGCGGGCGGTGGGGTCCTGGCTGGCGGTGACCATGGCCACCGAGGCCCTCAAGCTGCTCACCGGCGCCGGCGAGCCGCTGGTGGGCCGGGTGATGAAGTACGACGCGATGGCCGCCACCTGCGTGACCGTGCCGCTGCGCCGCGATCCGCGCACTGACCGGCCGGCCGAACCGACCGCGGCGGAGCCGTTCTTCGGGCTCCTGTCGCCGCAGGCCGCCGTGGCGGCGCGCGAGTCGACCCTGTCGGTGGAGGAGCTGAAGGAGCTGCTCGACGGCGAGGAGCCGATCGCCCTGGTGGACGTGCGCGAGCCCGACGAGTACGCCTTCGTGAGCCTGCCCGGCTCGATGCTCGTCCCCAAGGACGAGTTCCTGAACGGTGACGCGGTCCAGCGGCTGCCCACCGACCGCAGGATCGTGTTCCTGTGCCGGTCCGGGATCCGCTCCGCCGAGGTGCTGGCGGTGGCCAGGCAGGCCGGCCGCCTGGACACCGCGCACCTGGGCGGCGGCATCGTCGCCTGGGCCGAGCGGATCGACCCCTCGCTGCCGACCTACTGACCCCGATACAACTACTCTCCGTAATCGATTTCCTGGTTCGTGGCCGCCCGGAACCCGCCCGGGCGGCCTTCCTTCGGCCTGTCCTCATAGCATTCCCGGCGGAAATCGGCCGACGCATAACCAGTCGCTTTTCCGAAAAGAGATGTGCGCCCGCACTCCCGAATTCCTCGGGTAATGCGGGCGCACATCTCGGCGTTCCCGTCAGCGCACCGGAACGCAGCGGCCGCCCTCGGTCCGGTAGGTCCAGCGGGCGCCGTTGGCGACCAGGTCCGCCACCGCCGCGACGAACCGGTCCAGGTGCTCCACGGGGGTCCCCGCCCCGAAGCTCATCCGCACCGCGTTGGCGGGCCGCTCGCCCGGCCCGGCCGGCTCCGGGGCGGCGCACTCCTGAGGCTGGTCCGGGTCGGCGCCCAGCAGGCGGCGCACCATCGGGTGGGCGCAGAACATGCCGTCGCGCACCCCGATGCCGTGCTCGGCGGACAGCGCCGCCGCCAGGTGGGAGCTGTTCCACCCGTCGACGACAAGGCCGATCACCCCCACCCGGGGGCTGGTCCGGCCCAGCAGGGAGAGCACCCGCACCTCGGGGATGCCGGCCAGCGCGGTCAGCGTCCGCTCCAGCAGCGCCTCCTCGCGGGCCACCAGCGTCTCGAACCCCGCGGCGCTCAGCGCCCGGCAGGCCGCCGCCACCGAGTACGCGCCGATGACGTTGGGCGAGCCGGCCTCGTGCCGCGCGCTGCCCTGCTGCCACTGGACCGACAGGCCCTGCTCGCCGTGCACGACGAGCCGGCTGGCGCCGCCGCCCGCCAGGTAGGGCTCGGCGGCGGCCAGCCAGTCGGGGCGGCCGGCGAGCACGCCGGCGCCGAACGGCGCGTACATCTTGTGGCCGGAGAAGGCGATGTAGTCCGCGCCCAGCTCGGCGAGGTCCACCGGGCGGTGCGGTACCAGCTGCGCGGCGTCCACCACCACGCGCACCCCGGCGGCATGGGCCACCTCGGTGATCTCGGCGATCGGCCACAGCTCGCCGGTCACGTTGGAGGCGCCGGTGACGCACACCAGGCCCGGCCGGTGCGGGTCGCGGCCCGCCAGCGCCTCGGCCACGGTCTCGACCGCCTGCTGGCGCGACGCCGGCGCGGGCAGGACGGTGACCTCGGCGCCGCGCCAGGGCAGCAGCGCCGCGTGGTGCTCGGTCTCGAAGGCGTAGACCTGGGTGCCGGCCGGGAGCACCGAGGCCAGCAGGTTGAGCGAGTCGGTGGTGGAGCGGGTGAAGACGACCTCGTCGTCGGCGCGACAGCCGAGGAACTCGTGCACGGTGACGCGGCTGGCCTCGTACAGGTCGGTCGACAGCTGCGAGAGGTAGCCGGCGCCGCGGTGCACGCTGCCGTAGTACGGCACGTACCCGCACACCTCCTCCCAGACGCTGCGCAGGGCCGGGGCGCTGGCCGCGTAGTCGAGGGCCGCGTAGGGCACGTCGTCGCCGGTGACGAGCGGCACCATGACGTCCGTTCCCAGGACGGGCAGGGGCGGCGCCGTGACGGCGTCGATGGTCGGGGCGTTGCGGGCAACACGCATGGCGGACTCCCGGGGGGAGGGTGGATGGGGGTGGCCGGCGCGCGGGCGGGCGGGTGCGACCGGGTGGGCGCATCCGGCGGTCGCGCCGGCGGGCGGGGCACTGGAGAAAGGGATGCGCGGCGGTCGACGGCACGTCGTGCGCGCAGGGCAGCGGGCCGGTGCGCCGGCCCGGTCGGGGGCCGCGGCAGCCCGTACCGCTCGATTCTGCCAAGCGTGCGCCGCGCGCGGCAGGGGGCAAGTTGGCCGCTGACGGCCAGGGCCCGGCGCGCCGCCCTGGCCGCCGGGTGTCAGGAGTGCGCGGGCAGCGGATCCGGCTCGGGCAGCAGCTGGTGGGTCCGCGCGGCGATGACGCCGGCCTCGAAGCGGCTGCTCACGCCCAGTCGGCGCAGCAGCGCGGACACCGTGCGGCGCAGGGTGCGCGGGGAGACGTGCAGTTCGCGGGCGATCTCCAGGTCCTGGCGGCCCTTGGCCCACAGCCGCAGGATGACCAGCTGCTGCTCGGTCAGGCTCACCGGGGCCCGGGTGCCGACCGGCCGGTCGTCCGGGCACGGCCCGTCGTCCTCCGCCGCGCCGGTGCGCAGGTCGCGCGCGTCGTCCCAGCAGTACTCGAAGATCCGGACGAGGACCTGCAGCAGGGCCGGCTGGCGCACCAGCAGCGTCGAGTCCGGCAGGCACACCAGCGCCATCTCGTCGTCGACGACGACCAGCCGGAACGGCAGCAGCGGCGCCACCCGGATCTGGACCCCGCGCCGGGAGAGCTTCTCCAGGTGGGAGACGGCCGTGGCGTTCTGTAATAGGCCGCTCTGGTGGATGGTGCGCACGTTGACCCGCGACCCGCGCTCCCGCCAGTCGCCGCCCAGGCGGTCGATGACCAGGTGGCGGGCGATGACCGACGGCTGGATCAGGCGGATCTGATCGCGGGCCAGCGCCACCGCGGCGTCGAGCAGCTCATGGGCCCGCGCCGGGTCGTGGACCTCCACCGGGTCGCCGGCGCGGCCAGTCGGGACCGCGGCGCGGTGCACGGCCAGCGCGGACACGTGGGACTCCAGCAGCCGGGCGCAGTCCGCCGCGCTGACCAGCGCCCGCTGCTGCCTTTCCAGTAGCTCCGACAGCGTTCCCACGGCATTCTCCGACATTTCATCCTGCTGCACCGGCACCTCGCGGCCTCCCTGCTGGCATGTCCCCCGGCGGTCATGGCCGCTCCAGGCCACTAAATGGTCTACACGGCCTTGATCGCCTCTGGCAAGATTATTTCACCGGATTAATTGGAAATCCCGTTCCCCGTCTTCGGCAATGCTCACTCTGCGTACGCAATCACCTTGGCGCGTCTCATCCGCCAGTGGCAGCCGCAGGTGCTGACGCCGCTCCGTCTTGGCAGGAAAGGAGAAGCGAAACCGGTGAACGATCAAGACTCTCTGGTGTGCGACCGGGCCGCAGGGCACCCCCTGGGGGGCCTGGCCGACCCGGCCGACGGGCTCGGCGCCGAGCGGGCCGAGCAGACCGCCCAGCGCCTGTGGCGGCGGATGACGCTGGTCGCCGCCCCCGACGGCACGCCGCGCCCGCGGCCGATGGCCGTACCCGCCGAACTGCACGCCGCCCTGGCCCTGTTCGAGGCCTCCGCGCAAGGCTCCGCCACCGGCGGTCACAGCGCCCCCTCGGCCGGCGCGCTGCAGCCCTACGAACTGCGGGTGGTCACCGGCGGTCCGGACGGGCCGCGGGTGTTCTCCGTGGACGTGGCCCGGCGCACCTGCTACCTCACCCACGAAGGCGAGGAGGTGGACAAGGCGCTGTGCGACGGCGGCCTCGCGCTGCCGGGCCCCGACGCCAGCCTGGTGCTGCTCGTGGTGCGGCCCTGGCTGTCCATCCGTAAGTACGACGAACGCGGCTATCTGTACGCCCAGTTGGACACCGCGCACCTGGGCACCCATCTGCTGTGCCTGGCCGCGGCCGGACACCGCCGGGCGCGGTGGCTGACCGGTGCCGCGACCGGCCCGCTGAACACCCTGCTCGGCCTGGGGGACGACTACCTCCTGCCGCACAGCGTGCTGCTGCTGGACGGCCCGGCCGGCCACCGGTCGCCCGAGCCCGGCGCCTGGAGCTGCACCGACCACCGGGACACGCACCGCTCGCCCCGGCGGCCCGAGCACTTCGAGTACCGATGTTGGCAACAGCTGGCCGAATTCCGTCACGAATGGCCGACCGCGTCCTCAGGCACCCCGCCGCTCAGCCTGCTGGACGGCACCGAGGCGGCCGCGGCGCCGCAGCCGGCCCAGCTGGCCCGGTTGGCCCGGCTCGCCGCCGTCCGGCGCTCCGCCAAGGACTTCGGGCCCGGCCCGGTGCCGGCCGACGCGCTTCGGCGGGCGCTGGCCGTCATGAGCACCCCGCTGCCCACCGACCTGCCGCCCGCGGACGGCTTCGGCGCCACGCTGGTCGCCCGCCGGGTGGACGGTCTGGCCCCCGGCGCCTACCGCGTCCTGGGCGCCGGTACCGAGGACGCCGCACCCCGCGGTCGCGTCACGAGCAGTGACGACGACCTGGTGCGGATCTGCATGGGGCAGGAGCACCTGCGTCACACGGCCGCCGCCGTCGTCTTCCACGGCCGCCGGGAGCAGGTCTTCCGGCACGGCATGGCCGGGATCGACCACGCGCTGCTGCGCGCCGGGGCCCTGGCCCACCTGCTCTACCTGGGCGCCACCGACGCCGACGTGGCGATCACCACCATCGGTGGCTTCGACGCCGCGGCCTGGCACCGCCTCGCCGGGCTGACCGATCAGGACGAGGTCCTCTACGTCGCGATGCTCGGGCCGCGCGGCGCCGCCGCCCGAAAGATCGACCGCCTGCAGGGCGCCTACGCCCACGGGGGGCGCTGACCGATGCTCGCCGACATCATGACCAAGGCCCTGCGCGACGGCGGCGGCCGGGCGCAGGTCACGGACCGTCACACCCGCCTCACGCACCGGGAGCTGGACCGGGCCGCCGATGAGCAGGCCACCCAGCTGCGCGCCCTGCTCGGCCCCGGCGAGCGGCACCGGGTCGCCATCCAGTCCGGCAACTCGGTCGCCTACCTGGTCGCCTACCTGGCCGTCCTCAAGGCCGGCAGCGTGCCCTTCCTGATCGACCGGGCCAGCGGCCCGCGCGAGGTGCAGCTCATCTGGCAGGACTGCGGGCTCGACCTGCTGCTCCAGGACGAGGCCGCGGCCGCGCCCGAGGTCGGCACCCCGCGCGGCACGCTGGGGTCGCTGCTGGCGACCGGCCTGCCCGCGCGGGAGGACGCCCCCGCGCTGCACGACCTGACCCAGGTGTGCCGGTTCACCTCCGGCTCCACCGGCCGTCCCAACTGCATCGAGTTCGCCGGCACCGCGGTGCACCGGGCCGCGGCGAACTGGGCCGAGGGCACCGGCCTTTCGGGCGGCGACAGCATCCTGTGCTTCGCCTCCCTCTCCAACGGCCTGGCCTTCAACACCTCACTGCTCTCCGCCTTCCTGGTCGGCGCCGACCTGCACCTGGGCAGCGGACTGCCCACCGGCGGCGCGGTGTCGCGGCTGCTCGCGAGCACCGCCGCCACCCGGCTGGTCGGCTTCCCGGCGCTCTACGAGTCGCTGGTCCGCCGCCCCGCCGACGGCACCGCACCGCCGAACCTGAGGATGGCGGTCTCCTCGGCGGCGCCGCTGCGCCCCGACACCCGGAGCGAGTTCACGGCGCGCACCGGCGTGCCGCTGCAGAACTACTTCGGGGTGGCGGAGGCGGGCCCGCTGACCTTCGCTGCGGACCCGCTGACCGATCCGGGCCTGGGCCAGCCGCTGCCCGGCGTGCGCCTGCGGGCCGGCACCGCGGCCGCGCCCGAGGTGGTGCAGGTGCACAGCCAGTCCATGGGCACCCGCTACCTCAACGCCCCCGGCGTACTGGAGGGCCGCATCGACCAGGACGGCTTCTACCACACCGGCGACACCGGCTACCTCAGCGACGGCAGCCTGGTGCTCACCGGACGCACCAGCCAGAAGATCAACGTCGGCGGGCGCAAGATCGACGCCCTCGAGGTCACCCACGCGCTCCTCGACGTCCCCGGCATCACCGACGCGGTCGTCTTGGAGACCCCCGACCGGCACGGTGGCAGCGCACTGGCTGCCGTGATCACCGCCGAACCCGGCTTCGACCCGGCCGAGGGGCGCCGCCGGCTGTCCGAGCGCATCGCCGCCTACAAGGTCCCCAGTCTCATCCGCGTCGTGCCCCAGATCCCCCGCGGCTCCACCGGCAAACCCGCCATGGCCCAGCTGCGCGGCCTGTTCGACACCACTGGCCAGCCCCAGTGACGACCCGCCAGGAGAACGCAGTCATGCCCGTGTCCCCGAACCAGATCCGTCCGCGCATCGTGCGCATCGTGCTCGGCTCCGCCGAGGGCGATCTGACCGAGCAGGCCCTCGCCGCCGCCAACTGGTCGCTGCCAGCCGTCAGTTACTCCTCCCTCGCCTACATCCGGATGATCGACACCGTGGAGAACGAGCTCGGTGTCTACCTGGACCCGGAGGAGGACAGCGAGCGCTTCGAGACCATCGACAGCATCGTCGACCTGGTCTGTCAGCAGCTGGAGTCCGGCGATGCCTGAGCCGGTCCTGGGGATCGTCGGCACCGGCCGGCTCGCCGCGGCGGTCGGCGGACTCGCCCAGGCCGAGGGGCACTCCGTACGGGTCTACGAGCCCCGCGCCGTGGACACCTGGCGCCAAGGCCCCGCGGCCGACGTCGTCATCGACTGCTCCGCCCCGGCCGTCACCGGCCAGGTCGCCGACCTGTGCGGTGAGCTCGGACTGCCGCTGGTCGAGTGCGTCTCCGCGCTGCCCGACGCCCAGTTGCAGCGACTGCGAGCCCTGGCCGCCGGGGTGCCGGTGGTGCTGGCCGCCAACCTGTCGCTGGGCAACTACCTGCAGACCCGCGCCCTGCGCAGCGTCGCGCAGGTGGTGACGACGATGGCGCGGGCCGGCATCGACGGCGCCGTGCCCGAGGCCGCCGTGCTGGAGCGCCACCCGGCCACCAAGGCCCACCGGCCCAGCACCACGGCCGAGTTGCTGGCCCGGGAGTGGACCCGGCAGACCGGGGCCGACCCCGCCGACGTGGCCTCGCTGCGCCACGGGCCCGCCGTCAGCGACCACACCGTCAGCCTCGGCTGGCCGGAGCAGAGCCTGGTGATCAGCCATCACGTCGCCTCGCTCCGGGCGGCCGCGGCCGGCGCCATCGGGGTCGCGACCTGGGCCGTGGGCCACGCCCCCGGCAGCTACACCGTCCACGAGGTGTTCGACGACATGGTGGCCGCCATGGCGCGCGCCACCGGCCGAGCGGAGGAGAGCCAGTGACGGCGACCACGACCGAACGCCGGGTGCCGACCCGGATGGCCGAGCAGATCTCCCTGGGCGCCCGGATGCTCTCCCTGGACGGACACGACGACTTCAACCAGGGGCAGATCTCCGCGCGGATGCCCGGCTCGGACACCTTCTACATCAAGAACGCCCTGGTCGGGTTCGACGAGGCGAGTCCCGACCAGATCGTGGCGGCCGACACCAATCCGGCGGCCCCCATCGATCCGCTGGCCCCACCGGAACTCCCGCTGCACCAGGCGATCTACCGCGCCCGCCCGGACGTCAACGGCATCGTGCACAGCCACGCCCCGCACACCCTGGTGTTCGGCGCCACCCACCTGACGCTGCGACCCGTCTCGCACGACGGCGCGCACTTCGTCGACGCCCTGGGCCTGTTCACCCTGACCAGCAACACGGTCCTGGACCAGGAGACCGGCGAGGCCATCGCGCACGCGCTCGGCGACGGCAACGGCGTCCTGCTGCGCAACCACGGCTCGGTGGTGATCGGCCGGAGCGTGCGGCACGCGGCCGTGTTCGCCCAGGTCCTCGAGCGCGCCTGCCGGCTGCAACTGCTCGCCGAACAGGCCGGCGTCCCCTACAGCTGGTCGAGCGACAAGGACGTCGCCCTCAAGCGCGACTTCATCTACGCCGACCTGTCGGTGCGCTCGTACTGGGACTACGCCGTGCGCCGGGTCCGGCGCACCTGGCCGGACATCAGCACGTGGTGAGTGGCCACGCCACCCCCGGCATCCTGGTGGCCGTCTGCGACGCCGCCACCGCCGCGGACCGCTACGGGCACCTGCTCAGCGCGGTCGAACGGACCCGTGCGGCGGCCTGCCCGCCGCACCGGGCCCTGGAGTTCACCGCCGGGCGCGGACTGCTGCGGTGGGCTCTGGACCACACCCTCGGGGCGGGGGCCGCCGCCAGCCGGATCGTCCTGACCGACCGCGGCAAGCCCGTGCTGGCGGACCTGCCGGCGACCGGCATTAGCCTGTCCCACAGCGGCGAGACCGTCGCCGTCGCCGTCGCCGTCGGCCGCGCCGTCGGCATCGACGTCCAGGCACCGGTCCCGATCACCGACGGCCTGCTGCGGCGCTGCTGCACACCCGAGCAGCAACGCGAACTGGCCGCCCTGGACCCCGACCGCCGTCCCACCGCCCTGGCCCGGCGCTGGACGATCCTCGAGGCGCACGCCAAGGCCACCGGACGCGGTCTGACCCGTCGGCCGGGCCGGTTCCCCGGGCCGCTGCTGGCCCGGCGCGGGCACGGCCGGGACTTCGCCTGGCGCACGCTGCCCCCGCTGGGCGGCTGCGCCGCGGCCCTCGCCTTCGACGGACCCGCCCACCGGGTCCGCCTGCGCATCGCGCTGCCGGCCGGCACCCCCGGCCCCCGCCGTACCGTCCACGACACCCATCCTCACTGAGAGGCGCCGACCCGATGACCGATCTACCCCTCGTCGCCGACGGGCCCCGGATATCGACCAAGGAGGCGGTGCGCGAGCTACTGGCCCTGGCCGAGGAGCTGGCGGACAAGGAACTCGCCCCCAACGCCGACAAGTTCGAGGCGCAGTCGCACTTCCCGCGGGAGATCCTCGACACCCTCGGCCGGGCCGGGCTGCTCAGCCTGCCCTACCCCGCCGAGTACGGCGGCGGCGGCCTGGGCTACGAGGAGTACCTCACCGTCCTGGAGATCCTCGCCCGGCGCTGGCTCGCCGTCGCCCAGTCGGTCAACATCCACGTCCTGTCCTGCTACCCGGTGGCCGCCTACGGCACCGACCGCCAGCGCGAGCGGTGGCTGCCGGACATGCTGGGCGGCCAGCGGCTCGGCGCCAACTGCATCTCCGAGGCCGAGGCCGGCTCCGACATCTCGGCGCTGGCCTGCACCGCCCGCCTGGACCGCGAGCAGGACACCTACACGCTCCAGGGCACCAAGTCCTGGATCAGCCACGCCGGTCAGGCCGACTTCTACAACATCTTCTGCCGCACCGGGGGCGAGGGCGCGCGCGGACTGTCAGTGCTGCTCACCGCCGCCGACACCCCCGGTCTGGTGGTGCAGGGCCTGGAGAAGAAGATGGGCGCGCGCTCGTCACCCACCGCGGCCATCGCCCTGGACGGCGCGCAGGTGCCGGCCGAGCGCCTGATCGGCCGGCCCGGCAAGGGGTTCCTGATCGCCACCGGTCTGTTCGACCGCGGCCGCCTGGGCATCGCGACCTGCGCCGTGGGGCTGGCCGCGGCCGCCGTGGATTACGCGGTCGCCTACACCAAGACCCGCCGTCAGTTCGGGCGCCCCGTCGCCGACTTCCAGGGGCTGGCCTTCATGCTCGCCGACATGTCCACCCAGGTCGCGGCCGCCCGCGCGCTGGTCCGCGAGGCCGCCCAGGCCCTCGACCGGGGGGCCGCGCCCTCCGCCGTCACCGCCGCGGCCGCCCGCGCCAAGCTGTTCGCCACCGATACCGCGATGCGCGTCACCACCGACGCCGTGCAGGCCCTGGGCGCCTACGGATACGTCCAGGACCACCCGGTCGAACGCTGGATGAGGGAGGCCAAACTGCTCCAGATCATCGAGGGCACCAACCAGATCCAGCGCGTCGTCATCGCCCGTTCGCTGTGACCGAGGGGACCGCAGCCGTGTCCGAACCGCACTTCACCGAGCACGTCGACGTCGTCATCGTCGGCAGCGGCCCCACCGGGGCGGCCTACGCCCGCCTCATCACCGATGCCCGGCCCCGGGCCCGGGTGCTGATGGTCGAGGCCGGCCCCGCCGTCACCGACCCGCCCGGCGCGCACCTGGCCAACCTGACCGACGCGGGCGAGCGCGAACGCGCCGTCATCGCCTCCCAGGGCCCCCACCAGCACCGCTACCCGCTCTCGGCCGCCTCGGCCGTCGCCCAGCACCGGACCCCCGAGGACCGCGCCCGCGCGCTCCTCACCCGGCCCGGGCTGATCCCGGCGGGCTCCGGCGAGCCCGCCGACGACGGCCTGCCGGCGGCCCAACAGGCCTGCAACGTCGGCGGCATGGGATCCCACTGGTTCGGTGCCAGTCCCCGTCCGGACGGCACGGAGCGGATCCCGTTCCTCGACCCCGCCGTCCTGGACGAGGCCCTCGCCGTCGCCGAGCGACTGCTCGACGTCTCGAGCACGCAGTTCCAGGGCTCGGCCTTCGCCGCCCACCTGCAGCAGGTGCTCGGCGCGGACCTGGACGAGGACCGCGCCCCCGGGCGGCGGGTGCAGCCCATGCCCATGGCGGTCCGCAACACCCCGGCGGGCCTCCGGCGCTGCGGCACCGACGTGGTCCTCGGCGACCTGGCCGCCGGCGCGAACCCGCACTTCGAACTGCGCCCCGACACGCTCTGCGAGCGGATCCTCACCGCGGACGGCCGCGCCCTCGGCGTCCGGCTGCGCGACCGGGCCGACGGCACCGCGTACCAGGTACGGGCCGAACACGTCGTGGTGGCGGCCGACCCGCTGCGGACCCCGCAGCTGCTCTTCGCCTCCGGCGTGCGCCCCGGTGCCCTGGGTCGCTACCTCAACGAGCACTCTCAGGTCTCACTGCTGGCCGAGGTCGACCTGCCCGAGGCGGAGGCCGTGGCCGCGGAGTCGACGGGCCCGGCGCCGGTGATGTCGGACTCCACGGTCTCCACCCTCGCGGCCAGCGGGGTGACCTGGATCCCCTGCGACGGCGAGGAGTACCCGTTCCACGGCATGCTCACCCGGATCGACCCGGCCACCCTGGCCCGCCCCGGTACCGGCGAGCCGCCCGCCAAGCCCCTGCTCTCCATCCACCTGTTCACCGCGCAGGAGCCGCGGCGCGACAACCGGCTGGAGTTCAGCGACACCGACCAGGACTGGCTGGGCATGCCGGCGATGACGATCCGTCACACCCTGGGCGAAGCGGACCGCCGCACCCTGCGCCGCGCCCAGGCCGAGGCGCTGCGACTGAGCGCGCTGGTGGGCAGGCCGCTGGCGGGGGAGAGCCCGTGGATCCTGCCCGGCGGCAGCTCCCTGCACTACCAGGGGACCGTGCGGATGGGCGCCGCCGACGACGGCAGCAGCGTCTGCGACCCGGCCTGCCGGGTCTGGGGCCTGGAGAACCTCTACCTGGCGGGCAACGGGGTGATCCCGACGCCCACGGCCTGCAACCCCACGCTCACCAGCGTCGCACTGGCCGTGATCGGCGCGCGCGACCTGGTGCGCCGACTGCCTGACACCACCCAGGCCCTGGCCGTCGTGTCAGGGCCGTCCGAAGGGAAGACCACGTGATCCACACACGGCTCGGCCGCACCGGACTGCGCGTCAGCAGACTGGTCCTCGGCACCGTCAACTTCGGCGGCCGGGTGGAGGAGCCCGAGGCGCACCGGCTGATGGACCACGCCCTCGCCCAGGGCATCAACGTCGTCGACACCGCCAACACCTACGGCTGGCGCGTCTACAAGGGCCACACCGAGGAGGTCATCGGCCGCTGGCTCGCCAAGCAGCCCGCCCGTCGCGACCAGGTGGTGCTCGCCACCAAGGTCGGCGACCCGATGAGCGACGGCCTCAACGACCAGGGCCTGTCCGCCCGCAACATCGTCGCCGGCTGCGAGGCCTCGCTGCGCCGACTGGGCACGGACCACATCGACCTGTACCAGATGCACCACATCGACCGGTCCGTCGGCTGGGACGAGATCTGGCAGGCGATGGACCTGCTCGTCACCCAGGGCAAGGTGCGCTACGTCGGCTCCTCGAACTTCGCCGGCTGGGACATCGCCTCCGCCCAGGAGGCGGCCCGGCGCCGCAACGGCCTGGGACTGGTGTCCGAGCAGTGCGTCTACAACCTGGTCACCCGCCACCCCGAGCTGGAGGTCATCCCCGCAGCCGCCGCCTACGGACTAGGCGTCATGGTCTGGTCGCCGCTCCACGGCGGCCTGCTCAGCGGCGTGTTGCGCAAGATGCGCGACAACGACGCCGTCAAGTCGGCCCAGGGCCGGGCCGCGGAGGCCCTGCTGGAGCACCGGGACACCATCGAGGCCTACGAGAAGCTGTGCGCCGACTTCGGCACCGATCCCGCGCAGGCGGCGCTGGCCTGGACGCTGTCCCGGCCCGGGGTGACCGCCGCGGTGATCGGTCCGCGCACCGAGCAGCACATCGACGGTGCGCTCGCCGCCCTCACCTCACCGCCGCCCGAGGCCCTCCTGTCCCAGCTCGAGCAGCTGTTCCCGCCGGTCGGACGGGGCGGCCCGGCCCCCGACGCATGGCTCTCCTGACCACCACCCCCACGGATCCGCCGGACCGGTCGGCCCGGCACCACTCGAAAGGACAACCTCCCATGACGGCAGAGAAGTTCACCGACCCGCTGATCGTGCCGCACGAGTCAGCCCAGGACCGCGACGCCCGTGAGCGCCTGACCAAGCTGCTCGTCGAGACGCCGATCCCGCCGCAGTACCTGATCGACAACCTCGCCGTCTACATGCGCCGCCACCAGCTGGCCGACCTGCTGTCCATGGACCAGCTGTACCGCATGCTGGGCGACGTTCCGGGCACCATCATGGAGTTCGGCGTCCTCCACGGCCGCCACCTGGCCACCCTGACCGCGCTGCGCAGCATCTACGAGCCCTACAACTCGCTGCGCCGCATCGTCGGCTTCGACACCTTCACCGGATTCCCCGAGGACATCGACTCGGTCGACAAGGTCAGCACCAGCGCCGTGCCCGGCCGCTTCGCCGTGCCCGACGGTGAGGTGCAGCATCTGCGCGAGGTGCTCGCCGCCCACGAGGCCACCGAGCCCTTCGGCCACACCCAGCGCTCCTTCGTCGTCCAGGGCGACGTCCGCGAGACGGTGCCGCAGTACCTGGCCGACAACCCCGAGACGATCATCGCCATGGCCTACTTCGACCTGGACCTGTACCAGCCGACCAAGGAGCTGCTCGAGGCGATCAAGCCGCACCTGACCAAGGGGAGCATCCTGGCCTTCGACGAGCTCGCCCACCCCAAGTGGCCGGGCGAGACCACGGCCCTGCGCGAGGTGCTCGGCCTGGACTTCGCGCCGCTGAAGCAGCTGCCCGGCCGTGAGCCGCCGGTGATCTACATGCAGTGGGGTCAGTGACGGCGAGACGGGTCGCGGCGGCGTCGGCGCCCCCGCCCCGGAAACGCGTCGGGTGCCGCCGGCCACGGCCGGCGGCACCCGACGCGCTGTGCGGTACGGCACGCAACACCGGCGATCGGGTGAGGAGGAGGCACCGGTGATATCGGAACAGACGCGACTGGTTGCGACGGCGGATGCGCGGGGCGGACGCCGGGCGACGGCGCCGGCGGCGCACCGACTGGTCTTCCCCGGGGGCGCTACGCAGGCCGCCGATCCGCTACTGGTGGGGCACAAGTTCGCGCGTCAGGCTTGGCTGCTGGCGGCCGGGTACCGGGTGCCGGAATTCGTGTGCGTGTCGGTCGAGGCCTTCGACACGGTGCAGGCCGAGACCGGCATCAGCGCTCCGGCCGTGCGGGATTCCGGGGAGCTGGCGGCCTGGGCGGCGCGGGCCCGTGCCCAGGTGCGCGGCGCCGGGGTGCCGGACGGCCTGGCCGCGGCGCTGCTGGAGGCATACGACCGCCTGACCGACGACGGTGGCACCGTGGCGGTGCGGTCCTGTGCGGTGCCTGCCCGGGCAGGGGCGCCCGGCGGCGGGGAGGAGGCGGCCCCGGCCCCGGGCGGCGGCTTCCTGGTGGTCGGGCGCGATGAGCTCATCGACCGGGTGTCCCAGTGCTGGGCCTCGGCCTTCACCGCCGAGCGGGTGCTCGACCGCTTCGCCCGCGGCAGTGACCCGGCGGCGACCCGGATGGCGGTGGGGATCCAGCGACTGGTACGGGCCGAGCGGTCCTTCGTGGCCGTCAGTCGCGAGCTCCGCAGCGCCCCGGACATCGCCGACCAGGCTCATCTGGCGGCGGCCTACGGACTGGGCGAGGGCGTGACGCGAGGGCGGGCGGACGTCGACCGCTTCTCGGTGGACGTCGGCACCGGGGTGGTCGAGCTGCGCACGGTGCGCAAGACCCGCCGACTGGTGCCCGCCGACACCGGGGGAACCACCGTCACCGAGGTGCCCGAGGACCTGGCGCACCGTCCGGTGCTCGACGTCCAGACCGCACGGCGGATCGCCCGGCTGGCCCGCGGGCTGGAGGGCCACTTCGGCGGGCCCCAGGAGATCGAGGGCGCCATCACCGCGGACGGCGAGATCCACCTCGTCCAGGCCCGCCCGGCGGTCGTCACCCGGGTCGGGCGGCGCTGGCCCCGCTGAGAGCGGCCGGTACGGCTTCGGCGGGGGGCCGAGGCCGTACCGGCCCCACAGTTCCTAGGCCGTGACGACCTTGGTCAGGAACTTCGACAGGTTCGCCCGGGTGCGGGTGATCTTCTCCTCCGTGGTGAGGTTCTCCTTCATCCGGATCCCCGACGCGTTCGCGCGCTTCTTGTCCCGGACGTACAGCGAGCAGGCGAGGTCGCTGCAGAAGTACTCGCCGGCCGACGCGTACTCGTCGTCGCTGACCCGGCGCGCCTTACGCGCCGTCATCAGGGATACGCCCGAGGCGACATGCGTGGTCAGGCAGATCGAGCACATGGAGCCGTAGTGGGCGCCGGCGGTCCGCTGGGCGAAGCGCAGCGCAACGCCGACGAGCCGTCCGTCGTGCTCGGCGACGATGTAGCTCCGGTTGGGGGCTCCGGGGTCCCGCCAACCCAGGAAGTCCATGTCCTCCCAAGGGAGTTCGGCAAGGTAGCGCGGCAGTGCGATCCGACTCGCCTCCCCCTTGGTGCAGTTGACGAACGATGCGCGGATCTCCGGGTCAGTCAGTGCCTTCATGCTTCCTCACGATAGCGCCCCTGTGTATATTAGGCAAAAGCCAATCCATCTTAGGTATAGGGTCGTGTCCAGCGGATCCCCCGCTCACACCATGGGTGCCCCACGGCATCCGTCGAGCGCCATGTCCGGTGCCGTCCGTTCTGAACTCGGCTGTTTCCGCCGAGCTCTGACGGTAAGTCATCGGGAAAGCCCGGCTCGACCATCCGTCCACTGCGCAGGAAGTACTGATCGTCATGGCTGAGAACTCGCTCGACCTTGCTGCCGTCCGCAACATCGGGATCATGGCGCACATCGACGCGGGCAAGACGACAACCACCGAGCGGATCCTCTTCTACACCGGTGTGTCGTACAAGATCGGCGAGGTCCACGACGGCGCCGCCACGATGGACTGGATGGAGCAGGAGCAGGAGCGAGGGATCACCATCACCTCGGCCGCGACCACCTGCCACTGGGAGTTGGACGGAGTCGACCACACCGTAAACCTGATCGACACCCCCGGGCACGTCGACTTCACCATCGAGGTGGAGCGCAACCTGCGGGTGCTCGACGGCGCGGTCACCGTGTTCGACGGAGTGGCCGGTGTCGAGCCGCAGTCGGAGACGGTGTGGCGGCAGGCCGACCGCTACGGGGTGCCGCGGATCTGCTTCGTGAACAAGCTCGACCGCACCGGCGCCGACTTCCTGCGCTGCGTCGACATGATCTCCGACCGGCTGGGGGCGCACCCCCTGGTGATGCAGCTCCCGATCGGCGCCGAGGCCGACTTCCGGGGCGTGATCGACCTGGTGCGCATGAAGGCGCTGCTCTGGTCCCCGGACGCGGTCAAGGGCGAGATGTACGACGTGCTCGACATCCCGGCCGAGCACGCCGAGGCCGCCGACCTGTGGCGCGGCCGGCTGCTCGAGGCCGTCGCGGAGAACGACGAGCAGATCATGGAGCTGTACCTGGAGGGCACCGAGCCCACCGTGGCACAGCTGGACGCCGCGGTCCGGCGCATCACGATCGCCTCCACCGGGGCGGGCGGCAGCAGCACCGTCACGCCGGTGTTCTGCGGTTCGGCGTTCAAGAACAAGGGCGTCCAGCCACTCCTGGACGCGGTGGCGCGCTACCTGCCCTCGCCCCTGGACATCGGCGCGGTCGAGGGCCACGCGGTCGCCGACCCGGAGGAGGTCGTGCGGCGCAAGCCCAGCGACGACGAGCCGCTCTCCGCCCTGGCGTTCAAGATCATGTCGGACCCGCACCTGGGCAAGCTCACCTTCGTCCGGATCTACTCCGGCCGCCTGGCCTCCGGCAGTTCGGTGCTGAACCCGGTCAAGGGCCGTCGGGAGCGCATCGGCAAGGTCTACCGGATGCACGCCAACAAGCGCACCGAGATCGACGCGGCCGGGGCCGGCGACATCGTGGCCGTCATGGGCCTCAAGCAGACCGTCACCGGCGAGACCCTGTGCGATGAGCAGCAGCCGGTCGTCCTGGAGTCGATGGACTTCCCCAGGCCGGTCATCGAGGTCGCCATCGAGCCCAAGTCGAAGGGCGACCAGGAGAAGCTCAGCGTGGCGATCCAGCGCCTGGCCGAGGAGGACCCCTCTTTCCAGGTCCACGCGGACGAGGAGACCGGGCAGACCGTCATCGGAGGCATGGGGGAGCTGCACCTGGAGGTGCTGGTCGACCGCATGAAGCGGGAGTTCCGGGTCGAGGCCAACGTCGGCAAGCCGCAGGTCGCCTACCGCGAGACCATCCGCAAGGCCGTCGAGCGCGTCGACTACACCCACAAGAAGCAGACCGGCGGGTCCGGCCAGTTCGCCAAGGTCCAGATCGCGATCGAGCCCCTCGAGGACGGCGCGGAGGCCACCTACGAGTTCGTCAACAAGGTGACCGGCGGGCGGGTGCCCAAGGAGTACATCCCCTCCGTCGACGCCGGCTGCCGCGAGGCGATGAAGTTCGGCGTCCTGGCCGGCTACGAGATGACCGGCATCCGCGTCACTCTGCTCGACGGCGGCTACCACGAGGTCGACTCCTCCGAACTCGCCTTCAAGATCGCCGGTTCGCAGGCCTTCAAGGAGGCCGCCCGGATGGCCCACCCCGCGCTCCTGGAGCCGATCATGGCCGTCGAGGTCACCACCCCCGAGGACTACCTGGGCGAGGTCATCGGCGACATCAACTCCCGCCGCGGCCAGATCCAGGCCATGGACGAGCGCGCCGGCGCGCGCCTGGTGCAGGCCCTGGTGCCGCTGTCCGAGATGTTCGGCTACGTCGGCGACCTGCGCGGCAAGACCTCCGGCCGGGCCAGCTACAGCATGCAGTTCCACGGCTACGCCGAGGTCCCGCGCGCCATCGCCGAGGGGATCATCGCCAAGCTCCGGGGCGAGTGAGCCACCGGTGTCGCCCGCGTCCCGCACCATCGCTCCCCGGCGGTGCGGGACGCGGTGCTTCATCGTCGCCCCGCCGAACCGGAAGCCTTCCGTCGTCCCGCCCTGCCGTCCGCGTCGGGCCGGGCATGCTTGAGGAGCGAACGAATTGGGTGCACGCGTCGGCCTGACCACCAGCCGCATCGTCCACGCCGCGGCCGACCTGGCCGACAGTGTCGGCTTCGCGAACGTCACCATCTCGGCGCTCGCGCGCGGCTTCGGAGTCAAGGACGCCAGCCTCTACTCCCACATCGGGGGCCTGCAGGAAGTGCGCACCCGGGTGGCTTCGCTGGCGGCCGAGGAACTGAGCAGCCGCCTCGCCGAGTCCATCGCGGGCCGGTCCTCGCCCGGTGACCGCCTCGCCGCCTTCGCCCACGCCTACCGGGGCTACGCGCTGCGCCACCCCGGCCGCTACGCGGCGACCCAGCTTTCGGCGGACACCCTCCCGCCCGCCGACACCGGCGGGTTCACCCACAGCACCGGACTGACCTACTCGGTGCTGCGCGCCTACGACCTGCGCGAACCGGACCTGACCGACGCGGTCCGGATGATGCGCAGTGCCTTCCACGGCTTCATCGACATCGAGTCCACCGGAGGGTTCGGGCACCCGCACGACATCAACGACTCCTGGTCCAAGATCGTCGTGTCACTGCAGCAGATGCTCGAGCGCTGGCCCCGCGCCCGCCGTCCCGAGCCGGGGGCGTAGCGGCCCGGTCGCGTGCCCGTGGCCCGGGGGGCGGGAAGTCCCCCAGGCCACGGGCTGGAGCACCTCTTCAGAGGCCGTAGTTCTGCTCGAACATGCCTCTGAACTGCGAAAGTAGGGGCCTCTTGGAAGCTCAGGCGTCCCGATCGGACGTGCCCCCAGTGAGCCGGCGCGCAGTCGCTCCACTGGCGCAGAGGTGTGAGCCGAAGGCTTGAGGGGTCGAGCGGTGGGTGCGGGTGCTGCTGGAAGTCGGGTGCGTGGTGCGTCACCGATGTCAGCAGATGTACGCAACCAGAGGTCATCTTCAATAACGCCCCAGGATTGTCGTGGCATATCTCCGGCATCAGGAACAACCAAAGGGGCGACCTTGAGCCGGCCGCGAAAGGGCTCGAAAAGTGGCGAGTGGCCTGCCTTGGGCCAGGTGTGGTTCGGGGGATAGGAGGCTGTCGCAGTGGCTGATGACGAGTTCTCGCTACCGATCATTCAGGGAAATCACGGGAGGCTCGACAGCTGTGATTGGGCGGCGGAAGGGAATGGGCGGACGCAGTTTGGAGGGGAGTCGGCAAGGGGAGCATAGAGCGTGTCGTTGTGGCGATCACTGATGTTCCCCCCGGATGGGCGGAGGGCGGATAAGTAGTGCCCCTGTGGGGGTGGCCGTGCCATCTGGCGCCCGTGCTCGCTGTTCTGCTTTCCTTATTGATCGGATCGTCGAGGGGGAGGCTTGCGCAGTTCACTCGCGAAGAAGTTGTCGATCATTTCGAACGGCCTGCAATTCGATCTCGATATGTTCGCGTCGAGATCGGAGGAGTACTACGAGAACACCTACGGATACTGCGTCACCAACCGAGGCGTGGAGCGGGGCCACCGCTTGCCGCAGGTGCTGCTGCTGGGCGACGAGCTCGTTGTCTCCGTACTCCGCCGGGAGGGTTCGCCGTGGAGTCTGCGTTTCGAGGGTGAGGACCTGTGCCTCTACCACGAGGGACGGTTCAGTCAGGTTGTCGGCCTCCCGGAGGCTCTGCCGTTCTTCGGCAAGGAACTCAGCGACGGCGTGCTCACCGATGACGTCATCTCCGCCTACGGGGCCGTGACTCCGGGGTTCTTCCTCTACCCGGACTGCCACTACTTCGACCGGGGAGCGCAGTGCCGCTTCTGTTCCCTGCGGGCGGCGCGCAGCACGGTGGCCAAACCGCTGGTCAAGGATTTCCCGCGGCAGCGGATCATGGAGGCCACCCGGCACATCCAGAACTCCGGGTGGCGCGTCCCCATGATCACCAACACGACGGGCACCCCGTTGGACGACGAAGGTGTGCGGCGCACGGTCCTGGAGCCGCTCCGGGCGATCCACGACGCCTGCGCCCCCAAGATCAAGATGCACCTGCTGACGCATCCGCCGCAGGATCTGGGGCTGATCGAGGAGTACAAGCGGGCCGGCGTCACCTCCATCGCGTTCAACATCGAGATCTACGACCGGGACCTGTTCGCATCGATCTGCCCCGGCAAGGACCGGCTCTACGGCTACGACAAGTGGTGGGACGCGCTGGACGCCGCGCGGGAGGTCTTCGGCGACTACCAGGTCTACTGCGGCATCATCTGGGGCCTGGAGCCGCTGGCGAGCAGCATGGAAGGGATGGAAGCGATCCTCGATCGACGGATCGGGCTGGCCACCAACGTCTTCCACGCGGATCCCGGGACGGCGATGGCGAGGCGCCCTCAGCCGTCCGTCGCGGACATCACCGCGCTGGCCGAACGGGAAGCGGAGTTGTACCGCAAGTACCCGGACGCCGGGACGATCTACGACGTGAGCATGCGCAACACGATCGACTGGGAAGTCCGCAACGGCTACATGGGGTGATCGCGGTGGCGGAGATCGACATCTACACCTGGGCCGACATCGACGCGCTCTGCGCACGGCTGGCCGCCTCCATCCACGAGCCCTTCGACGTGGTGGTCTGCGTGCTGCGGGGTGGAGCCGTGCCCGGGGTCATCCTGGCCAACGCCCTCGGCATCGACCTCGTGCTGGGGATCAAGGTCGAACAGCGGGGCCAGCTGACCGGGGCGGGGCAGGGTGGCGGGGCCTACCGGGCGGAGAAGGCGGCTGTCGTCGTTCCCCTGAACGGGGTCGACCTGCGCGGTCGGCGCGTGCTCGTGGTGGACGACGTCCTCGATTCCGGGGAGAGCGTCCGGCTGGTGGTCGACACGATCGTGGAGGCGGGTGCCGCGGTCGCCAAGGTGGCCACCCTCCAGGTGAAGGCGTACTCCCCGATGCGCCCGGACTACTACGTCGAGGAACGCACGAACTGGCTCTTCTACCCGTGGATGTCCGGCCGGGAGCTGCAGGAGATGGAAGCCCGGCTGGAGACCGCGCGGTCGCGCTGAAGGGGAGGTTCCACGGCAGTGGCCAGTCCCGACCCGCTCGGCTGGGTTCTCCTGTTCCCCGTCGCAGCTGTCGCCTTCTTCCAGCTCTTCTACTTGCTGAACTCCTTCCGGGTGGCGGTGTGGCAGCGGCCGGCGGGACTGGCCGCCGACGATCCACTCGGATCGCCCCGGGAGCGGGTTTCCGTGGTGATCCCGGTGTTCAACGACGCCTCCACCCTGGGCGGTTGCCTTGAATCCATCGCCGTCAACGACCTCACCTGCTGTGCGAAGGTCGTGGTCGTGCTGGACCGGTGTATCGACGAGTCCGAGGAGGTTGCGCGGTCGTACGTCCAGCGGTTCGCCGGCCTCGGCGTCGAACTGGATGTCCAGCACCTGCCGGAGGGCCGTGCCGGGAAGGTGGCCGGCATCCTGCACGGGGGGTCGGTGATCGACACCGACCTGGCTCTCCTGATGGACTCCGACATCATTCTCGCGCCCACTGCCCTGGCGGAACTGGCGGAATTCCACCGGCGCGAGAAGAGTGATTTCTCGTCGTGCCTGATATTCCCGCAGCAGGAGACGGGAGGATCGCTGGCCTCCCATGTCATCTGCAACAACCGCCTGTACCGGCAGAGTGTTCTGCAGAACGTCAAGAACCTCTTCGGGCTGGCGAACTTCCCCGGCGGGCTGCAGCTGGTGGACTACAAGAAGTATCGCGACGTTCTCGAGCACGGATTCCTGGAGGACCTGACCGCGACCTACCGGGTGATCGGCGAGGGCGGGCGCGTGGCGATCCTGCCGCGCGTGCTGGCGCACGAGGTCGAGCGGCAGACGATCCGGGGGATGTTCCTGCAGCGGACCCGGTGGACGCTGGGCGCGATCCAGCATCTGCCCAGCCAGGTCAGGGCGGCCCGGACGCGGCGGCGCCTCAAGGAGAAGATCGTCGTCAACTCCTACCACGTGATGTGGGAGTTCCAGTACTACGTCATGGTGATGGCCCCGCTGATCGGACTGTGGCAGGCGGCGGCGTGGTGGCCGGTGTACCTGCTGCCGTACCTGCTCTACACGGCGCAGGTACTGCGCTCGGCGTACCTGACTCGGCGCTGTTACCGGCATGCTCCCGGCGGGGTCCTCGCGCATTGTGCCGTATTCCCCAGTGTCATCACGGCGGCGCTGATCGGGGCACTGGCCATGCTGGCCGTCAAACGCAGAATGTATTTCGACACCACCGTCCTCTTTCGCAGGACGTGAGTTTCCGGCAGGAGAATCCCGTCGCTCCACCCCGTCAAAGGCGTTCCCCAATCTCGCGGAAGCATGAGGTGATCAGCGTGCGTGTCGTCCTGGTACTTCCCGGTAGCGGCTATCGGAATTCCTCTCCCACCTCGCTCGCCGGCGGCGAGCACCTCGGCCTCGGAACGATCGCCGCGTACCTGCGCCAGTTCGGGCACGAGGTGCGCATCCTCAACTTCCAGGTCGAGGACTCGATGTTCGGATCCCCCTGCACGGCCGAACACGTCACCGAGCGGGTCCTGGAAGACGATCCCGACGTCGTCGGCATCTCCGTCACGGGCCTGACCATCAGCCAAGCCCTGACGGTGACAGCCGAGATCAAGCGCCGCAAGCCCGCGCTGCACGTCTGCTGGGGAAGCCATCAGGCGGCCAGTTGCGCGGAGGACATCCTGCGCAACGAGCCGTACGTCGACAGCATCGTGGCGGGCGATGGCGAGATCCCCATGCTGAAACTGGTGGACGCGCTGGAGCGGGGCGAGCCGCTCTCGACGGTCCCCGGGCTGTGGCACCGGGAGGTCGAACAGTCAGAGGGCACGCTGCCACTGCTGCAGATCAAGCTCACGTCCAAACCGCCCGAGCCCGCGATCGACCTCCTGCCGTTCCCGGCCCGCGACACCCTGCGCGAACTGATCGAACGTGGCATCCCGGTCACCGACGCGCGGATCTACACCAGCCGGGGCTGTCCGTTCCGCTGCACCTTCTGCGTGTATCCGGCGCTGGGATACCTGCGACGCTGGCGCGACCGGTCCGCGGAGAAGATCGTCGAGGAGATCCGGGACCTGCGGGACGAGTTCGGGATCACCCACTTCTGGTTCAGCGACGACAACTTCACCCTGCCGTCGCCGCGCAGCCGTTTCAGGGCGCTCGACCTGGCCGAAGCGCTCATCCAGGCGGATCTGGGCATCACCTACCGCGTCCTGATGCGCGCCGACTCCGTCGACGGACAGGAACAGCTCATGGCGGCCCTCGCGGACAGCGGTCTCACCTGCGCCTACATGGGGCTGGAGTCCGGTTCCCCGAGGCGGCTCGCCTACCTCGACAAGCACACCGACCCGGATGTCTACCGCAGGGCCGTTCGGCTGGTGCGCAAGTACCGGATCGGCCTGCAGGTCGGCTTCATCATGTTCGACCCGTTCACCTCGTGGGAGGACCTGGCGATCGACGCCGACTTCCTGCGCGACATCGAAGAGGCCTATCTCTACTCCAACCTCTCCCAGGTCCTGTACGCCTATCCCGGGACGCCCATCGCCACCGAACTGGTGGAAAAGGGACTGCTGCCCAAGGACTTCAACTACAAGTCCGGCTACCGGGAGTACGCCTACGAGCAGCCGAGGATCGGGCAGCTGGCAGACGTACTCCACAAGGCCGGCGACAAGAAGTGGACCGACGTGGACGACTTCTACCGGAGGCTGCGCATGATCGACGTGCCGGCCCTCCTCCGCAGCGGGCCCGCGGACCTCGCGCACGAGGTCGACGCCGCGGTCGAGTCGACGATCAAGGACCAGAGCCGGGCGGGTCACGAGTTCTTCATGGCGGCGCTGAAGGCGGGCCGGGCTGGGGACCTGGCCGCGGTGGGCGACCTGGTCGACGGCCACTACCACGCGAGCACCCACCGGGTACGGGAGCTGACATCGGCCCTCGCCGCGTTCCCGAAGGAAGTCGTGGGCCGCTTCTCGGCCTTCACCTACGTCTCCGCGGGCTCCGGTCCGGTGACTGCTGCGACGTCCGGGGCGCGGCCGGCCGAGGGCAGCGGACTCGGAGTGTCCGGCGACTGCTGAGAGGCCGTCCCCGGTAGGACGGACACGGCCGGCAGTGTGGACGGACATCCACGCCATGAGCAAGGGAGCGAGGGCACGTGGCATCCGTGACGGGCGAACCCGCGGTGGCGGACTGGAAGCGGCTGGTAGCCGCCGGCCTCGAGGCGATCCACCGCGAGCTTCCCGCCGAGTTGCGCGTGTCGGCGCTTCACCCGGTGCAGACCGCCTCGTGGAACGCCGTCCTGCGAGCCGAGGCGGACGAACGCTCCTACTGCGTCAAGGTGATGAACGAGGCCACCACCCCGGTCGAATGGACGCTGGAGGAGTTGGACGTCACCGGCCGGGTGCTGGCCGATCTGCGGGCGCGGGGCTTCAGCCGGCTGTTGCCCGCGCTCCCGCTTGGCGAGGACGGCCGATACGCGCTCCGCTGCGCGGGCTACGCCGTCGTCGTGTTCCCCTGGTGCGACGATTTCGACCACCCGGTTCCACCGCATTCACGCGCGGTCTTCGCGTCCAGCGGCGCGGCCGTCCTGCACGAGCTGCACAGCAAGGGGCGGGCCGCACTCGCCACCGCGCGCGGCATCCGCAGCGGCGTGCTCCGCAGGCACGGACCGGACCAGTGGGCCGAGAACGCCGCGTGGCTGTGGGAGCAGTCCGCCAAGGCTCTGCGTGAGCACATCGGTGCCCCGCCGGAGGCGGCCGGGATGCTCCGCCGGGCCCGGGAACAGGCGGCGGAACTCGCCGTCCACTCACCGGAGTTCTTCCTCCCCACGCTCGCCCGGGAGGATACGACCGTCGTGCACGGTGATTTCCGGCCGGAGAACGTGCTGGTGATCGGCGACACCGTCCACGTGGTCCACGACTTCGACTTCCTCCGGGTGGGCAGGGCGGAAGAAGACGTGGCCTACGCGGCGCTCTACTACAGCGGTCGGCCGTGGTTCCACGGCCGCCGCGACTGGCAGCAGTTCGCCCGCTTCCTCACCTCCTACCAACAGGCCGCCCGGCAAGCGGGACGTCCCGGCCTGCGGCGGTCGCCGCTGGAGGCGAGCCTGTACTGGACCGTGGTACGCGAACTGTCGATGTCGTTCCAGACACCGACCGGAGTAGCCGGGCAGTTCGAGCTACTGGAAGACCTGCGGGCGAACGTTTCCGACGTACTCGACGCGTGTCTGTGACGGCCACGGCACGGGGCCGTCCGGTCAGGACGCGACACCACCTCTGGAGGAATGGACATGTCCCCTGACGCGCGTGCATTCCGGCGCATCGTGGTCACCGGCGGTGCCGGATTTCTCGGCTCCCATCTCTGCGACCGGCTGATGACCGAACAGGCCGAGGCCGTCGTGTGCGTGGACAACCTCCTCACCGGCAGCTCCGACAATCTCACGCCCCTGCTGGCCGATCCGCGGTTCACCCTGCTCCGCCGCGACGTCAGCGAGCCCATACACGTCCCCGGAAAGGTGGACCTGGTCCTGCACTTCGCCTCGCCGGCATCGCCGGCCGACTACCTGCGGCTGCCCATCCACACGCTCAAGGCCGGCTCACTCGGGACCCTGCACGCCCTCGAACTCGCCGAGCGGAAAGGCGCACGGTTCGTCCTCGCCTCCACGTCCGAGATCTACGGCGAACCCCTCGTGCACCCGCAGCCGGAGACCTACCGAGGCAACGTCGACGCCGTGGGCCCGCGCTCGGTCTACGACGAGGCCAAGCGCTTTGCCGAGGCCCTGACCACGGCGTACCGCACCAGCAGTGGGGTCGACACCGGCATCGTGCGCATCTTCAACACCTACGGTCCCCGCATGCGTCCGTACGACGGACGCGCGGTCCCCACCTTCGTCCGCCAGGCCCTGACCGGAGAACAGATCACCGTGACCGGGGACGGAAGCCAGACACGCTCCCTGTGCTACGTCGACGACATGGTGGACGGCATCCTCGCCTTCGCGGCGAGCGGCCATCCCGGTCCCGTCAACCTCGGCACCACCGAGGAGACGAGCATGTTGGAGCTGGCCCGCCTCATCCGCGACATGACCGGCTGCCGGGCCGCGATCAGGTTCATCGACCGTCCCGTGGACGATCCCACCGTACGGCGCCCCGACACCACACTCGCCCGGCAGAGCCTGCACTGGAGCCCCGAAACCTCCCTGCGGCAGGGCCTCAAGGCGACCATCGCCTGGTTCGCGGCGCAGTTGGACACGGCCCTCCCGCAGGCATCGGAACAGGCCGCGATCCTGCCGGCGGGGGCTCGTTCGCCCGGTTGCTGACGGTCCCGCCGGACACCGGCGGCCAGGACGACTTCGGGCTCACGCAGGATCGTGATGGACGACGAGGAGGGGGATCGGACGTGAGCGACACCCCGATAGCGGTGGGGCTGAACCTCGGTCACGACGGCGGGTGCGCCGTCGTCGTGGGGGACAGGGTGGTGGCCATCGCCGAGGAGCGGCTGAATCGCACCCGCTACTCCGCGGGCTGGCACGCCGCGCTGGCCTACTGCCTCCAGGCCGCCGAGGTCGCGCTCGCCGACGTGGGTGTGGTGGTGTTCTCCTGCCTCGGACCCCGGCTCCCGGAGGGCTTCAGCGGGGGACTGGACCTGTACGGCCTGCCCCCGGCCAGGATCACAACGGTCGACCACCACCTGTCCCACGCGTACGGCGCGTTCTGCCTCTCCGGCACCGACGAGGCCCTGGTCGTGGTCGCGGACGGTGCGGGCAACGACCACCGGACCGAGAGCTAGTTCCTCGCCGACCGCACCGCGATCACCAGAGTGGGCGGAAACCGCGAGGGCCGGGCGCGGGCGGGTGGGATCGGCGCGACGTACGAGGCGGTGACCAACTGGCTGGGCTTCGACGAGCAGGAGTGCGGCAAGACCATGGCACTCGCCTCCTACGGTGACCCCAAGGCTGTCGGGGTACCGCTGTTCGACCTGTCCGGGACCCAGGTCGAGGGCCGGCTGACGGGGACCCATGAAGGGGGCCTGGCCCGGTTCGCCGCCGGTGCCGGGGTGGACCTCGGCCCCCTCCACACGTGGGACTCCCCACGGGCGAGGGATCTCGCGGCCTGGGTCCAGACCCGGACGGAGGACGTGCTGGCCGAGGTCATCGCCCGCCTGATGGCCGAGCACCAGCGCGCCACGGTCTGCTTCGCGGGCGGGGTCGCGATGAACTGCGTGGCCAACGAGGTGGTCCGGCGCCGCACCGGCGCCCGGATGTTCGTGCCGCCGCCGGCCTCGGACCGCGGCCAGGCACTCGGCAACGCGCTCCACGGCATCCACCTCCTCACCGGCATGGTGCCGAGCACGCCGCTGGCCGGCCGGGACTCCTTCGGCCGCGCCTACCCGCCCGAGGAGATCGAGCTCGCACTGCGGCGGCACCCGCTCTCGGGGCCGCCCCAGCGGCATCCGCACCACCGCTTCGACTGGCGGAGGGAATCCGACCCCGCCGCCCTGGCGGCCGAGCTGCTCGCGGACGGCCGACTGATCGGGTGGTTCGACGGCGGCAGTGAACTGGGCGCCCGGGCGCTCGGCTCGCGCAGCATCCTCGCCGACCCCCGCCACCAGGCGACCCGCGAGGTGCTCAATACCCGCATCAAACACCGCGAGTTCTTCCGGCCCTTCGCCCCCGCCGTCCTGGCCGAGCACGCCCCAGCCTGGTTCGACCTCGACAGCGACAGCCCCTACATGCTCTTCGCGCCCCGGGTCCGCGAAGAACGCCGGCACCGACTCGGGGCGGTCACCCACGTCGACGGCACCGCCCGGGTGCAAACCGTCGACGCTGCCGCTCACCCGGCATTCCACCGGCTCATCAGTCGGTTCGGCGAGCTGACAGGGGTGCCAGCAGTGCTGAACACCTCCTTCAACGACCGCGAACCGATCGTGGAGAGCCCGGCGCACGCTCTGGCCACGTTCTGCCACACCGACCTGGACGCCCTGGTCTTCAGCGACGGGTTCGTGGTGTCGAAGAGCGACGACCGGCTGTCGAAGCCCTGATCGGCAGGATCCCGGGCGGGGGCGGCTGGCCGAATGCGGGGGCTGCTGCTGCATCCCGAGAACACCCGCCTGGGCGGCGACGAGGCTGCCAAGCTCATCCGCGCGCAGATCCGCCGCTGGCGGCTGCACCTGCGCAGTGGGCGGACCCTGGAGCAGCTCGCCCGGGAGATCAACCCGGTCGTGCGGGGCTGGATCAACTACGCCGTATGAATCGAGAGGTTCGCGTACGGATCTGAGAGAGCCGGAGGGCGAAACCCCTCCGGCTACTCGCTAGAGGCCCTTCTAGAGGTCGTAGTACAGCTCGAACTCGTGCGGGTGGGGGCGGAGGGCGATCGGGGCGATCTCGTTGGTGCGCTTGAAGTCGATCCAGGTCTCGATCAGGTCCGGGGTGAAGACGTTGCCGGCGAGGAGGTACTCGTGGTCGGCCTCGAGGGCCTCCAGGACGGCGGGGAGGGAGGAGGGCACCTGGGGGACGTTGGCGTGCTCCTCGGGGGCGAGCTCGTAGAGGTCCTTGTCGACGGGCTCGAGCGGCTCGATCTTGTTGCGGATGCCGTCGAGGCCGGCCATCAGCATGGCGGAGAAGGCCAGGTACGGGTTGGAGGACGGGTCCGGGGCGCGGAACTCGATGCGCTTGGCCTTGGCGTTGGAGCCGGTGATCGGGATGCGGATCGCGGCCGAGCGGTTGCGCTGGGAGTAGACCAGGTTGACGGGTGCCTCGAAGCCGGGGACGAGGCGGTGGTAGGAGTTCACCGAGGGGTTGGTGAAGGCCAGCAGCGAGGGGGCGTGCCGGAGCAGGCCGCCGATGTAGTAGCGGGCGGTGTCGGAGAGGCCGGCGTAGCCCTGCTCGTCGTAGAAGAGCGGGGAGCCCTCGCTCCACAGCGACTGGTGGACGTGCATGCCGGAGCCGTTGTCGCCGAAGATCGGCTTGGGCATGAAGGTGGCCGTCTTGCCGTTCCGCCAGGCGACGTTCTTGATGATGTACTTGAACAGCATCAGGTCGTCGGCGGCGTGCAGCAGGGTGTTGAACCTGTAGTTGATCTCGGCCTGGCCGGCGGTGCCGACCTCGTGGTGCTGGCGCTCGACCTCCAGGCCGGACTTGGCCAGCTCCAGGGACATCTCGGCGCGCAGGTCGGCGAAGTGGTCGACCGGCGGGGTGGGGAAGTAGCCGCCCTTGTACTTGACCTTGTAGCCGCGCACGTCGCCCTCGGCGGCGCCGGTGTTCCAGGCGCCGGCCTCCGAGTCGATGTGGTAGAAGGACGCGTTGGCGCTGGTCTCGAAGCGCACCGAGTCGAAGACGTAGAACTCGGCCTCGGGACCGAAGAAGGCGGTGTCGGCGATGCCGGAGGAGGCGAGGTAGGCCTCGGCCTTCTTGGCGACGTTGCGCGGGTCGCGGCTGTAGGCCTCGCCGGTGACCGGGTCCTGGATGAAGAAGTTGATGTTGAGGTGCTTCTCGGCCCGGAAGGGGTCGAGGCGGGCGGTGGCGAGGTCCGGGACCAGGGCCATGTCGGACTCGTGGATGGCCTGGAAGCCGCGGATCGACGAACCGTCGAACATCAGGGTCTCGGACGGGTCGAAGGTCGCCGCAGGTACGGAGAAGTGCTGCATGACGCCCGGCAGATCGCAGAAGCGGACGTCGACGAACTTCACGTCGTTGTCCTGAATGAACTGCTTCACTTCGGCGGCGTTGTTGAACATCCATCCTCCTCGGCGTGCGAATTGGGCTCACCCTAGGAATGGGTCGTTTCCGGTCGGTGACCCGCTCGTTTCCTAGATGTTAACCACGACCGCCGAACGGGCGGCAAAGTCGTACGGGACGGGGCAAATCACCCCGCCCACCTGGGGGTCGTCCGGAAACTGGTCTGGACCACTTGGTAAGCCCGGTGAGCGGGATTCACCCGGTCGTGGACCGCGGCCGAGCGGTGGTCGGGCGGGCCCCGGTCCGCGCCCCGCCGAGAGGGGAGCCGGTGCCGGTGCACGGCGTGAGCCCGGTTAGTGTGGATTCGTGGACACCAGAGAAGCGTTGGGATCGTGGATCGACGGCCCCAAGGCGGCCGCCGAGAAGATGGGCGCCGACTTCGGCTACCGCGGCGAACGCCTCGGGCTGCCCGAGGAGGGCCCCGGCTCGCTCGCCGGCCCCGGTCGACGGATCGGCGCCCTGTTCGTGGACGGCTGGCTGGTCTCGCTGGTCTCCTTCGGCCTGCTCGCCAAGGGCGACCCGGCCGAGGCCAACCTGTGGACCCTGCCGCTCTTCTTCCTGGTCGCGGTCGTCCTGCTCGCCACCGCCGGGACGACCGTCGGCAAGCGGCTGTTCGGCCTCCGGGTGGTCCGCCTGGACGGGCGCCGCGCGACCATCCCGCAGATCCTGCTGCGCACCCTGCTGCTCTGCCTGGTGGTGCCGCCGCTGGTCTGGGACCGCGACACCCGCGGGCTGCACGACAAGGCGGTCGGCACCGTCGAGGTCCGGATCTGAGGTCCGGGTCCAGCGGTCCGAAGCCAGCACGACCCGGCACCCGCCGCACGCACCACATGGAACGGCCCCGCCCCGGAAGCTTCCGGGGCGGGGCCGTCGTCGTCACGGGAGGGGGAGGGTCAGCGGACCTGGCCGCCCTTGGGCATCCGGGCACCCTTGGGCATCGGGCCCTTCGGGATCGGCGCCTTGGAGAGCAGGTCGCCCAGCGCGCGCAGGCGGTCGTTGGTCTCGGTGACCTGGGCGGCGGTGATGGCGCGGGGCAGGCGCATCAGGTGGATCTGCAGCTTCTTCAGCGGGACCTCGCCCTCGCCGTTGCCCACCACGATGTCGTGCACCGGCACGTCGCCGACCACACGGGCCATCTTCTTCTTCTCGGAGGCCAGCAGCTGGCGCACCCGGTTCGGGTTGCCCTCGCCGATCAGCGCGATGCCGGCCCGGCCCACGGCGCGGTAGACCGCGTCCTGGTTGCGGGTGACCGCTACCGGGGTGGAGCTGGAGCTCCAACCGCGCCGGATGTTGTTCAGCACCGCGGCCACGGCGCCCGGCTGCCCCTCCATCTGCCCGAACGCGGCGCGCTCGGCCCGGCGCCCGAAGACGATCGCCATGGCCAGGACGGCCACGATGAAGCCCAGGATGCCCAGGTAGATGGGGTGGTCGATCGCGAAGCCGATGGCGAGGAACACGCCGAAGGTCAGCAGGCCGACGCCGGCGATGATCAGGCCGATCTTGGTGTCGACCTTCTTGGTCATGGTGTACGCCAGGCGGATCTGCTTCAGTCGCCCGGGGTTCTCGGATGTTTCCCTCGCCATAACGCTCATGGTACGTGGCACGGGTACGGGATATCCAAGCCCGGGTACCCGTTCGCCCGAACCGTGACCCGTGCGCCGGTCCACCGTCGCGCACAGCGACGTCAGGGCCTCACTGCCGTACGGAACGTGTCCCCGCCGTACCCGCGGCGACGCCCGGCAGGGCGTCGTGCCGGCGGTCCGCCGCGTACCGGCGGTTCTCGCACACCGCCGCCCAGGCGTTGCGCCGAGCGTGTCGCTGGCCGGGGGCCAGCAGGACGCTCTCGGCGAACCGCAGCGCCGCCCCCACCGACCGGATCCGCATCCGCATGCCGAACAGCTCCTCTCGTGGCTGAGAAGAATCGAACGCCTACCCGGCGTCCATCGTCCCCACCCCGTGTTACCAGCCCGTGACCAGGCAGTCAAAGCGTGGTGAAACCCGGAAGGGCGGAGCCGCAGCTCCGCCCTTCCAATGGCCTACGTGGCGCAGACCGACCCGGTGGTCGGATCAGATCCGTCAGACCGGGTGATCAGACCGCGGCCTGCTCGCGCCGCTCCAGCGCCTGCCGGTACAGCCGGCCGGCCCGGTACGACGAACGCACCAGCGGCCCCGACATGACACCCGCGAAGCCCAGCTCCTCGGCCTCCTCCTGGAGCTCGACGAACTCCTGCGGCTTCACCCAGCGCTCCACCGGGTGGTGGCGCAGCGAGGGGCGCAGGTACTGGGTGATGGTGATCAGCTCGCAGCCGGCCCCGACCAGGTCGGCCAGCGCCTGGCTGACCTCCTCACGGGTCTCGCCCATGCCCAGGATCAGGTTGGACTTGGTGACCAGCCCGGCCGCGCGGGCCTGGGTGATGACGTCCAGCGAGCGCTCGTAGCGGAAGGCCGGGCGGATCCGCTTGAAGATGCGCGGGACCGTCTCGACGTTGTGCGCGAGCACCTCGGGGCGGGAGGAGAAGACCTCGGCCAGCTGCTCGGGCACCGCGTTGAAGTCGGGGATGAGCAGCTCGACGCCGGTGCGGCCGCCGGCGCGCTCGGCGGTCATCGCGTGCACCTGGCGCACGGTCTCGGCGTACAGCCAGGCGCCGCCGTCCTCCAGGTCGTCGCGGGCGACGCCGGTGATGGTGGCGTAGTTGAGGTCCATGGTGACGATGGACTCGGCGACCCGGCGCGGCTCGTCGCGGTCGAACTCGGCGGGCTTGCCGGTGTCGATCTGGCAGAAGTCGCAGCGGCGGGTGCACTGGTCACCGCCGATGAGGAAGGTGGCCTCGCGGTCCTCCCAGCACTCGAAGATGTTGGGGCAGCCGGCCTCCTGGCAGACCGTGTGCAGCCCCTCCTTCTTCACCAGCGACTGGAGGGCGTTGTACTCCGGGCCCATCTTCGCGCGGGTCTTGATCCACTCGGGCTTCCGCTCGATGGGGGTCTCGCTGTTGCGGACCTCCAGGCGGAGCAGCTTCCTGCCGTCGGGCGCGACAGCGGACACGTGCGACTCCTAGAACTAGACGGGGTACCCCCAGGGTACGCCTGTGGTTGTACGGCCTTCGCCGGGCCTGCCGCCCTGCAATCGCAGGGCAACACGGCTACCGGCCAGTAGATTCCCAGTGGCTCCCGCCCTCCGGGCGGCTCACGGGCGGATTCAGCGGCTGAGCGCCGGCTCCGGCAGCTCGGCGAACACGTCCTTCAGGTGCCGCTCGACCGCCGGCAGCGCCTCGCCCACCGGGAAGTCGCGTCCCAGCTCTCCGGCCAGCGAGGCGACGCCCGCGTCCCGGATGCCGCACGGCACGATCTTGTCGAAGTACGTCATGTCCGGGTCGCAGTTGAGCGCGAAGCCGTGCATGGTGACCCCGCGGGCCACCCGCACGCCGATCGCCGCGAGC
Source organism: Kitasatospora sp. NPDC001683 (assembly GCF_053596495.1). Lineage (NCBI taxonomy): Bacteria > Bacillati > Actinomycetota > Actinomycetes > Kitasatosporales > Streptomycetaceae > Kitasatospora > Kitasatospora sp. NPDC001683. The sequence goes on along the minus strand of NZ_JBSFGK010000019.1, from coordinate 30,565 downwards.
TTGCGGTCGCCGCCGCGCTGCCCGGCGTTGGACGGCGCGTACTCGGGTCCGGCCAGGCGCGGGTCGATGCCCAGCGGCAGGCCCATCCGCAGGGTCAGCTTGCCGATGTCCACCACCTCGGCCGGGTCCACCACGGCGTCCGGGATGTTCTCGCCGAGCACCCAGACCCCGCTGCGGCCCTCGACCCGGGTGGTCCCGATGCCGAAGTCGGCGGCGGCGCGGATCAGCGCCTCCTCCAGCCGGCGGACGTACGCGATCACGTCGATCGGGTCGGGCAGCTTGATGATCGGGTAGCCGACCAGCTGGCCGGGGCCGTGCCAGGTGATCTCGCCACCCCGGTTGACCTCGACCACGGGGGTGCCGTCGAGCGGCAGGTCCGCGGGGTTGGTGCGCTTGCCCATGGTGTAGACGGGCGGGTGCTCCAGCAGCAGCACGGTGTCGGGGATCTCGTCCGCGACCCGCAGCGCGTGCAGGCGCTGCTGCTCCTCCCACGCCTCCTCGTACGGGACGACGTGCTCGCCGATGCCCATCCGAACGAAACGTACGTTCTCGCTCACCGCTGCCGCTCCTTGCCAGGCGTTCGAGACCGGCCTCGCGTTCGAGACCAACCTCGCCACTGTACGCCCACGCCCGTACCACCCGTTCGGCCGTACCGTTCAGCCGTCCCCGCGCCCGTTCGGCCGTACCGTTCAGCCGTCCTCGCCGCCGGCGAGCAGCTGCAGCCGCAGCGCCAACTGCAGCTCCAGCGACCGCTCCGGCTGGTTCCAGTCCCGCCCGAGCAGCGCCTCGACCCGGTCCAGCCGCTGCACCACCGTGTTCACGTGGACGTGCAGCTCGTCCTTGGCCCGGGTGAGACTGCCGCCGCAGTCGAAGTAGGCGCGCAGGGTGCGCACCAGCTCGGTGCCGCGCCGGGCGTCGTAGGCGAGCAGCGGTCCGAGCGCGGCGCCGACGAAGCCGTCCACGTCGTGACCGTCGCCGAGCAGCACCCCGAGGAAGCCGAGCGCGCGGGCCGAGGCGCCCTCCCCGGAGCGGCCGAGCACCCGCAGGGCGCGCACGCAGCGCAGGCCCTCGCCGTACGAGGCGGCCAGCGCGGCCGGGCCGACGGCGGGGCGGCCGGCGCCGACGGTGACCGGGAAGCCCGCCAGCCGGGCCAGCCGCTCGGCCGCCCGCCCGGCGGTCTGCTCCGGGTCGTCGGCGTCGTCCGGCGCGACGGGCACCAGCAGCACGACCGCCTCGCCGTGCTCGGCGCTGACGCCGCGGGAGCCGAACAGGTACCGCCGGGCCGCGCCCGCCAGCCGTCCCCGGTCGTCGCCGGCGCGGTCGGCGGGCTCGGCGACCAGCACCAGGTGCGGCCGGGCGAGGTCGACCCCGAGCCGGCGGCCGCGCGCGGTGAGCCCGGCCGGGTCGCGCTCGGGGGCGGTGAGCAGGTCGGTGAGCAGTTCGCCGCGGACCCGGTTCTCGGTCTCCGCCACCGAGCGGCGCAGCAGCAGGAGCAGCGCGGTGACCACACCGGCCCGCTCGAACAACCGCCGGTCGGCGTCGTCGAGGTCGGGCCGACCGCGCAGCACCAGGGTGCCGAGCACGTCGTGCCCGGCCAGCACCGCGCACACCCACAGCTCGCCGTGCCGTACGGAGCGGCCCTCGGCCCGGGAGGCGGCCACCGCCCCGGCCAGTTCGGCTGCGGGGGCCGGCCGCCCGGCCAGCGGCTCGCCCTCGGCGTCCATGACGGCTATCTCCCCGCCCAGCAGGTGGGCGACGGCGCCGGCCACGTCCGGCACCTCGGCGCCGCGCAGCACCAGGTCGGTGAGCCGGTCGTGCGCCTGCTCGGCGCGTTGGACGGCGGCGGAGTGGGCCCGCACCAGCTCGTTGGCGGCGTTCAGCTCGGCGAGCGCGGCCCGGGTGTCGGCCAGCGACTTGGCGGTGTCCAGGGCGATCGCGGCGTGCGCGGCCAGGGTGCAGAGCAGCGCGACCTCGTCGGGGGAGAAGGCGCGCGGGGAGCGGTCGGCGGCGAACAGGACGCCGATGACCTCCCCACCGAGCAGCAGCGGCACCCCGATGATCGCCACCAGGCCCTCGTCCAGCACCCCCGCGTCGATCGTGCCGGTGTGGTGGAAGCGCTCGTCGGTGCGGTAGTCGGGGGTCGCGTACGGGCGGGCGGTCTGGGCGACCAGCCCTCCCAGGCCGTCGCCGAGGCTGAGCCGCAGGGTCTGGAAGAGGACGGAGACCGAGCCGTCGGTGACCCGCATGTAGGTGTCGCCGGCGGCCCGGTCCGGCAGGGTCAGGTAGGCGGTGTCGGTGCCGAGCAGCATCCGGGCCCGGCGGACGATCGCCTGCAGCACGGTGTCCAGGTCCCGGGAGGCGGCGAGGTCTCCGGCGGTGTCGAACAGTGCCGTCAACTCGGCTTCGCGGCGCCGGTGTTGACGCAGGGTACGGTGCACCCGCAGGGCCTGCCAGGTGGCGTCGTCGATCTCGGCGAGGACGTCGGCCGACGCCCCGCGGCGGCGGGCGTCGGCCAGCACCTCGGCGAAGTCCTCGGTGGCGGCGCCGGAGGCGAGCAGGTCGAGCAACCGCCGCAGCGCGGGCGCGGGGCTCTCGTCGGGGTGGTTCACGGTGCGTGGTCCATGGTGCTGGCCGCCAATCGGCGTCGGTTTCCGACGGGTGCGAGAACTCGCGATGCTATCGGCTCGAACCTCAGGCCACGGCGGGCTTTCCGACCGTGGTGTCCTCCACGGACTGCTCCTCGACCTCGGTGAGGTCCTGCCCCCTGGTCTCCCGCCCGCACAGCACCGCCAGCACGGTGAGCGCGGCCGCGATCGCCACGTACACCGAGATGGGGGTCGCGCTGCCGTAGTCCTTGAGCAGCGCGGTGGCGATCAGCGGGGCGGGTGCCCCGGCGGCCACCGAGGCGAACTGGGCGCCGATCGAGGCTCCCGAGTACCGCATCCGGGTCGCGAACAGCTCGGAGAAGAAGGCCGCCTGCGGCGCGTACATCGCACTGTGGAACACCAGGCCGACGGTCACGGCGACCACCAACTGCCCGAAGGACCTGGTGTCCACCATCCCGAAGAACACGAACGCCCAGACCCCGACCCCGGCCGCGCCCACCAGGTACACCGGCTTGCGCCCGACCCGGTCGGACAGCGCCCCGAACAGGGGGATCAGCGCGAACTGGATCGCCGAGGCGATCAGTACGGCGTTCAGCGCGCTCTGCTTGCCGAAGTGGGCGTGGTTGACGGCGTACGTCAGCACAAAGGTGGTCATCACGTAGTACGAGATGTTCTCCGCCATCCGCGCGCCCATGGCCACCAGCACCTCCCGCCAGTGATGCCTCAACACCCCGACCAGCGGCGCCTGTTCGGCCTCGGGCCGGTTCGCCCGGTTCGCCATCGCCTGCCGGAACAGTGGCGACTCCTCCACCGCCAGCCGGATCCACAGCCCGACCCCGACCAGCACCGCCGACAGCAGGAACGGCACCCGCCATCCCCACGCCAGGAACGCGCTCTCCGACTGCACCGTCGTCATCAGCGACAACACCCCCGCCGCCAGCAGGTTCCCGGCCGGCGCCCCACCCTGCGGCCACGAGGCCCAGAACCCCCGCCGCCGCCGGTCCCCGTGCTCCGACACCAGCAGCACCGCCCCGCCCCACTCCCCGCCGAGCGCGAACCCCTGCACCAGCCGCAGTGCCGTCAGCAGCACCGGCGCCGCCACCCCGACCGAGTCGTACGTCGGCAGCAACCCGATCGCCGTGGTCGACCCGCCCATCAACAGCAGGCTCACCACCAGCAGTTTCTTCCGCCCGACCCGGTCCCCGAAGTGCCCGAACACCAGCGCCCCGACCGGCCGCGCCGCGAAACCGATCGCGTAGGTCAGGAACGACAACAGCGTCCCCGTCAGCGGATCGGTGTTCGGGAAGAACAGCTTCCCGAACACCAGTGCCGCAGCTGTTCCGTATACGAAATAGTCGTACCACTCAATGGTCGTACCGATCAGGCTCGCAGCCACCACCCGTGGGAGTGAGCTGCTCACCGCCGAACCGCGTGCAGAGTCCTTCATGGCCACCACTTCCAGGTCAGAGGGGACGACGTCGCCACAAGGTAGGAACCCCACGCCCTGCGGCCTATGTGACCGACCCACACAGTCCCCACCCCCGACACAGCTCCCCACCCCATAACCACCCCAGCTCTTCACCACCCCCACCCCCTCCCGCCCAGCGCCGTCGGATCCTCGCTCTCGTGCGTGGGAAGTCGGCCCGGCCGACTTCCCGCGCACGAGAAGGCGTTCACCTGCGAACGGGTCCGGGCCTGCGCTCCCCCCCCCGCGCCCGGCCCCAATCGCGCGTTGGTTACCCGCGTTTACACGGGCGGTTTGGGGCCCCCGCACCGCCCGCGACGGG
>NZ_JBSFGK010000019.1:0-26162 GCF_053596495.1 Kitasatospora sp. NPDC001683 | reverse complement strand
TCATCCGCAAGCTCTCCATGTGGTCGACTCTAACCGGGGCCGTGATCCGGGTGGCTCCCCGCGCAGGCCCGGACCCGATTCGCGCTTGGATCTCCCTGTTTTCCTCGGGCTGTACTGCGCCGCCTCTCCTCGCTGGACGGGGGCAGTGCACTCGATCTTCTATTTGTCTTTTGTTTTTGAGATCGCGTGTCCCCAAGAAGTAGAGGGAGCTCAGTGCGCCGTCCACCCTCCGTCGATGGGGAGGCTGACGCCGGTGACGTAGGCGGCGGGCGGTGAGCAGAGCCAGAGGGCGAGTTGGGCGACCTCGGTGGGTTCGATGAGGCGCTTGACGGCGGTGCGGTCGAGCATGATCCGCTCGACGACCTGGTCCTCGGGGATGCCGTGGGCCAGCGCCTGGGCGGCGATCTGCTTCTCCACCAGGGGAGTTCGGACGTACCCGGGGTTGAGGCAGTTGCTGGTGACACCGTGGGGCGCGCCCTCCAGGGCGATGGTCTTGCTGAGGCCCTCCAGGGCGTGCTTGGCGGTGACGTACGCGGACTTGAAGGCGCTGGCGCGCAGGCCGTGGACGGAGGAGACGTTGACGATCCGGCCCCACTGCCGCTCGTACATGTGGGGGAGCGTGCGGCGCAGGATGCGGAACGGGGCCTCGACCATGACGCGTTGGATCAGGGTGAAGCGCTCGACGGGGAACTCGTGCACGGGCGCGACGTGTTGGAGGCCGGCGTTGTTGACCACGATGTCGGCGTCGGCCGGCAGGGCGTCCACGGCCTCGGGGTCGGCGAGGTCCGCGACGATCGCGCGCCCGCCGAGCCGGTCCGCGAGCTCCCGGGCCGGACCGGCCGCGAGGTCGACGACGTAGACCCGGGCGCCGGCCCCGGCGAAGGCTTCGGCGCAGGCCCGCCCGATGCCCGAGGCGGCCCCGGTGACCAGGGCCGTGCGGCCGTCGAGCGGGCGGGCAGTAGAGGTGTCCATGGCCGAGAACGGTAGGAATCCGGCGGCTCGGCTCCCATGTGGCGGACCGACACAGCAGGCCCGTCGGCCATGGCGGCAACCACTACGAGCTTCGATCGCCGGTTCGACCCCGGAAGGCCAAACCCATCCTGGCCTCGCTTCCCCACAATGGGCGCGGTTGCTTCACCCGTTCGGAGGATTGCTCGGTCAGATCCACCCATAGCGCCCGAATGCTCGCTACATTCACGCCGATTCCCGACAGGGGGCGCCGCCCCAGCCGAACCGAAGTGCTGGTGGAGCCCGGTGCGACGTCCGAGAGGTGTTGACTGACATGCCCCAACGGCCTGCAACCGACAGCCCGGCGTACGGACCGCTCGACCCGCTCGGCCAGCGCCGAGGCGCGGTCGGCCGGGCCCTCCCGGACGCGCCCGACGCCCTGACCGCCGACACGCTGACCGCTGACACGCTGACCGCCGACGCCCCGACCGCCGAGGAACTGCGGCTGCCCGCGCAGACCGCACCCGCCCGGCACGAAGCCACCGCCGCCCCCGCGACCACCAGCGGCCAGGGCAGCCACACCGGCCACACCGGGCACTCCGGCGCGACCCCGCAGAACAGCCAGCTCGCCGCCCTGATCGAGGAGGCCGGCTTCTCGCACGCCGGCCTGGCCCGCCGGGTCGACCAGCTCGGCCTGGAGCACGGCCTCGACCTGCGCTACGACAAGACCTCGGTCACCCGCTGGCTGCGCGGCCAGCAGCCCCGCGGCGCCACCCCGGCACTGATCGCCGAGGTCTTCACCCGCCGCCTCGGCCGCCGCCTCACCGCCCAGGACCTCGGCCTGGACGCCTGCGCCCCGGTCTACGCGGGCCTGGAGTTCGCCGAGACCCCGCAGGAGGCGGTGGACATCGTGGCGAGCATGTGGCGCAAGGACAACGGCCCGCAGTCCGAGCTGCGCCGGATCGCCTTCACCCCGGCCGGCCTGGTCGTCCCCAGCCGGGACTGGCTGATCGGCCGCACCGACGAGCGGGTCGCCCGGGACGGGTCCACCCTGGCCCGCCCGGACGCCGCCGGTCCGCCCGGTGCCACCCCCGCTGCACCGGCGCCGGGCGCCCCGGGCGCGCCCGGCGCACCCGTCCTGAGCCCGGCGCGCACCCAGCCCGCCGGAGCCCCAGGAGCCCCAGGAGCCCCCGGAGCCCGCAGCACCGCCGGAACCACCGGAACCACCGGCACGGCCGCCCCCATCGGCCGGGTGCCCATCCAGAGCCGCCGTCCGCCGGTGGCAGTCGAGCCGCCGTACACCGACCAGACCCGCGAGGCCCGCCCCACCCTGCGGGTCGGCCGCGGCGACATCGCCGCCATCCGCGCCGTCGGCGACCTCTTCCGTGCGCTCGACCACGCCTACGGCGGCGGCCACGCCCGCCAGGCGCTGGTCCGCTACCTGGAGAGCGAGGCCGAGCCGATGCTGCGCGGCCGCTACGGCGAGCAGATCGGCCGGGCCCTGTTCGGCGCCGTCGCCGACCTGACCAGGCTGGCCGGCTGGACGTCCTTCGACATCGCCGCGCACGGCCTCGCCCAACGCTACTTCGTCCAGGCGCTGCGCCTCTCCCAGGCCGCCGGGGACCGCGCGCTCGGCGGCTACGTCCTGGTGACGATGAGCCAGCAGGCCGTCCACCTGGGCCACGGCCGGGAGGCCGTCCAGCTCGCCCGGGTCGCCCAGCAGGGCGTCGGCACCGCCGTCCCGCCGGTGGTCCAGTCGCTGATGCACGCCGCCGAGGCGCGCGGCCACGGCCTGCTCGGCGACGTCCGCTCCTGCACCACCGCGCTGGTACGGGCCGAGCGCTCGCTCGCGGCCTCCCGGACGGGCGACGAACTTCCCTCCTGGGCCCGGTACTTCGACGAGGCCCAGCTCTCCGACGAGTTCGCCCACTGCTACCGCGACCTCCAGCAGTGGCGCACCTGCGCGCAGCACGCCGAGAAGTCGCTGCGGCTGCGCTCGCCCGCCTACGCGCGCAGCCGGATCTTCTGCCGGCTGGTGCTGGCCACTGCCCGACTCGGCATGGGGGACCTCGACGAGGCCTGCACCATGGCCACCGACGCGCTGCGGGCGGCGGGGGAGATGCGCTCGGCCCGCTCGCTGGAGTACGTCCGGGACTTCCACCGCCGCCTCACGCCGTACCGGGGCAGCCAGGTCGCCCGCGCCTTCGAGGAGACGGCCCGCCAGGCGGGAGTGATCTGACCGCGGAGTGATCCGAACCCGGAGTGATCCGACCGCGGCCCCACCCCCTCGAGGGTGACCGGGCCGGGAGCTCACCGCTCCCGGCCCGGGCCCCGGCCGTCCCGGCACGCCGTCGGTCCGCCACCCCGGCGGACCGCTCGCGTGCCGGCGGGGTCCGCACGACCCCTGCAGGCCGACGTTCGGTCCCACCCCGCGGCGCTCAGGCCGCCGCCTCCGCCTCCCGCGTGCCGGCCGGCAGCCCCAGGTCGCCCAGCACCGCCCGCGCCGCCCGCCGCCCGGAGACCAGCGCGCCCTGCACGGTGCTGGTGTCCCGGTGGTCCCCGGCGACGTACAGCCCGGCCAGCAGTCGCACCGGGCGGCGCAGGTTGTGCGGCGGCGGCATCGCGGGCAGCGCGTCCGGGACGTGCCGCACGCTGAGGAACTGCCAGTCCGCCGTCGAGGTGCCGTACAGCTCGCCGAGCCGGGCCCGGACGGCCGGTTCCAGCCCGGCCGGGCCGCCCGCGTCGAAGGAGCGCCGGCCGAGCACCGTGGTGGCGACCAGTGCCTGCCCGGCCGGGGCGTAGGACGGGTGCAGCCCGCTGAGCACCAGCGAGTGCGAGACCAGCGGCGGGTGCCCGTTCGGCCGGTCGGCGTCGAGCAGCAGCACGGCCTCGTTCAGCGGGGCGCGGTCGGCTGCGTGGAAGAAGGTGGTGACGGGGTGGAAGTCCGGCAGCCGCAGCCCGGGCAGCAGCTCGGCGGCGGAGCGGGCGTCGGTGGCGACCACCACGGCCTGGGCGCCGATCCGCCCGTGGGCGAGGGTCTCCACGCCGTCGGCTCCGATCGAGGTGACCTGCACCCCGGTCCGCACGGTGCCGGCGGGCAGCGCGGCGGCCAGTTGGGCCGGCACGGCCGCGATCCCGTCGGCGGGCAGACAGAGCCGGCCGCGGGCGTACGAACGTAGCACCAGGTCGGCGACCCGGCTGCTGGTGCCGAGGGCCGGATCGCTGAGCAGGGCGCTGAGCAGCGGGCGCAGGAAGCCGTCGATGCTGCGCGGGGCGAGGCCGTGGCCGCCGAGCGCCCGGGCGGTGGTGGTCTCCGGGCGGGCCTGCAGCCGGCCGGCCGGGGTGGTGGCGATCCGGCCGAGCCAGCTGCCGAGGCGGGCCTTGTCCAGCGGGCTGCCGAGCGGGGCCCGGAGCGCGGCCTGCCGCGCGGCGGTGAGCTGCGGGTCCCCGGCGCGGTAACGGCGGCCGGCGCTGTGCACGAGTACGCCGGGCGCGAGCGGGCGCAGGTCCAGGCGGTCGAGGTCGAGCGCCCGGCGCAGCTCGGGGAAGGCGGTGTTCAGCAGGTGGCTGCCGTCGTCGAGGCGGAAGCCGTCCACCTCGCGGGTGGCCATGCGGCCGCCGATCCGGTCGGTGGTCTCCAGGACCTGAACGGTGAGGCCGTGGCCGGTGAGTGCGCGGGCGGCGGCCAGGCCCGCGAGTCCGGCGCCGACCACGACGACGTCCGGGTCGGACGGTCGGCGGGCGCGGCGGGTGAAGTCGTACGTGGGCACGGGTGTGCTCCCTCCCTGGTCCCGGGGCTCCGGCCGACGCAGGCAGCGGGGTGCCGGGACACGGTCCGAGGAAGGTGATGCCCAGTCAGTATGACCATCAGACAAGCGCCGTGGACCGGATGCGGGGGGCGGCAGGGGTTGTGCGGCACCGGGCGGGGGCGCGGTCACGGACAGTGCGCCGTGGTGGCCGGGTTGCCGGGTCGACGGGCGCGCACGGTCACCGGGGGCGTGCGACGCGCCCGCCGTGTGCTCCCGTGCGCCCCCTCCCGGAGCCCTGCCCGACCCCGCCGGGCATATGCCCCCGGCCAGGGCGAATGCCGTAGCGGGACTACGAAGGACGACGCGTCAACACGCCACGCGCGGACGCCTCACCACCCCGCGTGCGGGCGCCTCACAGCGCCGCCCGCACCGCCGAGTCCAGATCCGGGTGCGCGAACCGGAAGCCCGCGTCCAGCAGTCGCCGCGGCACCACCCGGTGGCTGCCGACCACCTCGACCGCCAGTTCCCCGAGCACCAGCTTGAGCACGGCCTCCGGCACCGGGAACGGCGTCGGCCGCCGCAGCGCCCGGCCGAGCGCCGCGGTCAGCTCCGCGTTGGTGGCCGGCTGCGGGGCGGTGAGGTTGAAGGCGCCGGAGAGGTCGTCCCGGTCGATCAGGAAGCGCAGCGCGGCCACCTCGTCGGCCAGCGAGATGTAGCTCCAGTACTGCCGTCCGCTGCCGAGCCGGCCGCCCAGGCCCAGCTTGAACAGCGGGAACAGCCGTCCGCCCGCGCCGCCCGCGGCGGAGAGCACCATCCCGGTGCGCGGGTGGACGACCCGGATCCCGGCCCGCTCGGCCGGCCGCGCGGCCGCCTCCCACTCCAGGCACACCTCGGCCAGGAAGTCGTCCCCGGCGGGGGAGTCCTCGTCGATCACCCGGTCGCCGGTCTGCCCGTACCAGCCGACCGCGGAGGCGCTGACCAGTACCCGCGGCGGCTCCTCGAGCGCCGCCAGCGCCACCGCCAGCGTCTCGGTGCCGTACACCCGGCTCTCCCGGATCTCCCGCTTGTAGGCGTCGGTCCAGCGGCGGTCGCCGACCCCGGCGCCGGCCAGGTGCACCACCGCCTCGACCCCGGCGAGCCCGTCCCGGTCGACCTCGCCGAGCAGCGGGTTCCAGCCGATCGCGGTACTGCCGTCGGGCTGCGGCCCCGTCCTGGAACGGTGCCGGACCAGCCGGACCACCTGGTGGCCGTCCGCCAGCAGGGAGCGGACGAGCGCCGAACCGATCAATCCCGTGGAGCCAGTGACAGCGATGCGCATGCGGCCATCCTCGCAGTACTTGTCACCTGTCACCTTTCGCACGCGCCCCATTGGCATCACGCGACATGACCAGTGATGACGATCTGACCATCCGCCCGGCCGCCCCGAGGACGAGCCCGGCCTCGCCGCGCTCGACCGCGCCTCCTGGTCCACCCTCTCCGACGTCGCCCCGGAGCCGCCCGCCGAGGACTCGGTCTTCGACGAGCGGCACACCCCCGACCAGTACCTGCTCGCCCTGCTGGACCGCCGGATCGTCGGCTACGTCCGCCAGGTTCCGGCGACCCGCTGGCCGCCAACCGGCACGTCCGGCAGATCCAGGGCCTGGCCGTCGACGACGCGGTGCGCGGCCGGGGCATCGGCCGCCGGCTGGTCGAGGCGGCCTGCGCGGCGGCCCGGGCCGGGGGCGCCCGCAAGATGACCCTCCGGGTGCTCGGTTGGAACGCCCCGGCCCGCCGGTTGTACGAGAGCTGCGGCTTCGCGGTCGAGGGCGTGCTGGCCGAGGAGTTCCTGATCGACGGCCGCTACGTGGACGACGTCTGGATGGCCCGCCGACTCGGCGGCTGAACCCGCACCGAAACGGCTGACGCGGCGTCAGAACAGGTGCTGCAGAGTCGTGACGTACCTGCCCTGTCTGGAGCGGCACACCGCCGGGTACCGTACGCCCGTGAGCAACTCGACGCCTCCCGGGTGGTACCCGGTCCCCGGTGCGGACGGCGCGCCCGGTCACGAGCGCTGGTGGGACGGCAACGCCTGGACCAGCGAGGTCCGGCCGCTCCAGGGCGGCGCCGCGCAGGTCGCCGACGCCCCGACCCAGACCTGGCAGCCCACCACCGCGCAGCCCCGCCCCGGCTACGGCTACCCGGCGCAGAGCGGCTCACCCGCGGCGGGCTACGGCTACCCGGTCCAGGACGCGGCCCAGCCACCCGGCTACGGCCACCCCGGCCAGGCAGGGTACCCGGGCCGGTCGCCGTACCCCGGCCAGGAGGCCTACCCGGGCGCGGCCTACGGCTACCCGCCGCCGACCGGCGGCGGAGGGACCAGGCCCGGTGTGATCATCGGCATCGCGGTCGCCGTGCTGGCGGTCGGCGGGCTGATAGCCGGGCTGGTGTTCAGCAACGGCGGGGACCCGAAGGCGGGCCCCACCCCGAACCCCACGGTCACCGTCACCCAGACCGACAGCCCCGCGCCGAGCCCCACCCCGACCCGGACCACCCCGACCGTCCCGGCCCCCAAGCCCGTCCCGTCCCCGAAGAGCACCGTCCCCGACCCGCAGCACGCGATCACCGTCCCGGTGTTCGACGGCTGGGAGGCGGCGACCAACTCCGCGCACTCCACGGTCTACCTCGGCAGCGGCCGCTACACCTGCGCCGACGGCAACTCCTGCATCCGCGGCCAGTTCTCGATCGAGAAGGACACCGTCCAGGGCAGCACCCCCAAGGGCGCCGCCGACGCCGCGATGCCGGGCTACGCCGGGACGATCTTCAGCGGGATCACCTCCCACACCGACTCCGGCTCCGGCTACGTCAGCGTCGCCGGCGTGCTCGGCTACGCCACCCGCTGGCACGTCAGCACCTCGGACGGCACCCGGGGCTACGTGCTGCTGGCCGCCGTCCCGGCCAAGGGCGGCGGCTACGTGGTCTTCGAGGGCGGCGTGGACGACGATCCGGCCGCGCCGGACGCCTCGGTGCTGGACCAGATCCTCAAGGGCATCAAGCAGGACAGCTCCTCCGGCAGCAGCACCTGACGGCCGGGAAGCGCTACTGGTCCCCGTAGCGCTCCCAGAGCTTGGGAAAGCGTTTCGCCATGACGTCCGGGTCGTCGAAGTCCAGCGGTGTCCCGGACGGCTGCCCCGCCTGCCGCCCGCCCACGTCCGGCAGCGGCAGGCCGGTCAGCTGCTCGTACGCCTCGTCGGCGGCGTAGCCGAGGTCCTCGGCCTCGCCGTCCTCCTCCTCGTCGAACTCGGGCAGCAGGTCCGCCAGGTCGTCCGGCTCGGCGAGCCCGCCCTCGAAGACCTCCCGGCCCTGGCCGATCAGCCAGTAGCGGAAGTAGTCGAAGGTCTCCTCGGAGGCGCCGTCCAGCAGCAGGTGGGCCGCACCCCACAGGTCGTGGCGGTAGGCGCGCTGGAACCGGGCCTCGAACAGCCGGGCGAAGTCGATCACATCGTCCGGGGTCAGCTGGAGGAGGCGCTCCACCAGCCGTTCCGCCTGTTCGTCGGGATCGCCGGCGGCGGCCTCCCAGGTCTCGTCGATGATCTGCCAGAAGTCGGTCTCGTCCATCACCGCTCCAGCATCCCTGTTCCGCCGCCTCCACGCATGCCACGACCCGGCGGAGAACGCACCCCCGCGAACGGCGGGAGCCCCGCGCCGTCCGGGGACGACGCGGGGCTCCGCACGACTGCGTTCAGCCGAGATGCCTCACAGGCCGAGCTCGACCTCGAACTCGCCGGCCTCCAGGATCTCCTTGACCGCGACCAGGTAGCGGGCGGCGTCGGCGCCGTCCACCAGGCGGTGGTCGTAGGAGAGCGACAGGTAGGTCATGTCACGGATGCCGATGGCGGTGCCGCCGTCGGCCTCGATGACCACCGGGCGCTTGACGGTGGCGCCGATGCCCAGGATGGCGGCCTGGTTCGGCGGCACGATCACGGTGTCGAACAGCGCACCGCGCGAGCCGGTGTTGCTGATGGTGAAGGTGGCGCCGGACAGCTCGTCCGGGGTGATCTTGCTGTCGCGGACCTTGGCGGCCAGCTCGGCGGTCTTCTTCGAGATGCCGGCGATGTTGAGGTCGCCCGCACCCTTGATGACCGGGGTCATCAGACCCTTCTCGGAGTCCACCGCGATGCCGATGTTCTCGGAGTCGAAGTAGGTGATGGTGCCCTCGGCCTCGTTGATCCGCGCGTTGATGACCGCGTGGACCTTCAGCGCCTGGGCGGCGGCCTTGACGAAGAACGGCATCGGGGAGAGCTTGACGCCCTCGCGGGCGAGGAAGCCGTCCTTGGCCTTGGCGCGCAGCGACATGATCTTGGTGACGTCCACCTCGACCACGCTCGTCAGCTGTGCCTGCTCGTGCAGGGCCTTCATCATGTTGTCGCCGATGACCTTGCGCATGCGGGTCATCTTGACCGTCTGGCCACGCAGGGCGGACGGCGCGGCGGCGGCCTTCGGCGCAGCGGCCGGGGCGGCAGCGGCGGCCGGGGCCGGAGCGGCCTTGGCGGCCTCCGCGGCGGCGATGACGTCCTGCTTGCGGATGCGGCCGCCGACGCCGGTACCGGCGACGGAGGACAGCTCGACACCGTGCTCGGCAGCGAGCTTGCGCACCAGCGGGGTGACGTAGGCCTCACCGCTGTCGGCCACCGGGGCGGCCGGAGCGGCCGGGGCGGCGACGGGGGCGGGGGCGGCAACCGGAGCCGGAGCCGGAGCAGCGGCAACCGGAGCCGGGGCGGCCGGGGCCGGAGCCGGGGCAGCGGCCGGGGCCGGAGCAGCCGGGGCGGCGGCCGGGGCCGGGGCAGCCGGGGCGGCGGCCGGGGCCGGAGCAGCGGCCGGAGCCGGAGCGGCAGCGGCGGCACCCGGGGCGCCGATCAGCGCGAGCTGGGCGCCGACCTCGGCGGTCTCGTCCTCGCCGACCAGGATCTTCACGACGACGCCGGCGACCGGCGACGGGATCTCGGTGTCGACCTTGTCGGTGGAGACCTCGAGCAGCGGCTCGTCGACCTCGACCGTCTCACCCTCGGCCTTCAGCCAGCGGGTGACGGTGCCCTCGGAAACGCTCTCGCCCAGCGCGGGCAGCAGCACCGGGGTGGCGTCACCGGCGGGAGCAGCCGGAGCGGCGGCCGGGGCGGCAGCCGGAGCAGCCGGAGCCTCGGCGGCCGGAGCCGGAGCAGCAGCCGGAGCCTCGGCGGCCGGAGCGGCCTCGGCAGCCGGGGCGGCGGCAGCGGCCGGGGCGCCGGAGCCGTCATCGATGACCGCCAGCTCGGCGCCGACCTCGACGGTCTCGTCCTCGGCGACCTTGATCGAGGTGAGGATGCCGGAAGCCGGGGCCGGGATCTCGGTGTCGACCTTGTCGGTCGACACCTCGAGCAGCGGCTCGTCGACCTCGACGCGCTCACCCTCGGCCTTCAGCCAACGGGTGACAGTGCCCTCGGAAACGCTCTCGCCCAGCGCGGGCAGTGTTACTGAGACCGCCATGGTTTCAGCGACTCCTATCAAGTCTTGCGTACGGGAAGTACTGGAAACGGTGGGTGGTGGGCGCGATCAGTCGTGCGCGTGCAGCGGCTTGCCGGCCAGCGCCAGGTGCGCCTCGCCCAAGGCCTCGGACTGGGTCGGGTGCGCGTGGATGAGCTGCGCGACCTCGGCCGGCAGGGCCTCCCAGTTGTAGATCAGCTGGGCTTCGCCGACCTGCTCGCCCATGCGGGCGCCGACCATGTGGACGCCGACCACGGCGCCGTCCTTGACCTGGACGAGCTTGATCTCGCCGGCGGTCTTCAGGATCTTGCTCTTGCCGTTGCCGGCCAGGTTGTACTTCAGGGTGACGACCTTCTCCTTGCCGTACAGCTCGACGGCCTTGGCCTCGGAGATGCCGACGGAGGCGACCTCGGGGTTGGAGTAGGTCACGCGCGGGACGCCGTCGTAGTCGATCGGCATCGGCTTGAGGCCGGCCAGGCGCTCGGCGACCAGGATGCCCTCGGCGAAGCCGACGTGGGCGAGCTGCAGGGTCGGGGCGAGGTCGCCGACGGCGGAGATGGTGGGCACGTTGGTGCGCATGTACTCGTCGACCAGGACGTAGCCGCGGTCCATCGCGACGCCGTTCTCCTCGTAGCCGAGGCCGGCCGAGACCGGGCCGCGGCCGATGGCGACGAGCAGCAGGTCGGCGTCGATCTGCTTGCCGTTCTCGGTGGAGACGCGGACACCGGTCTCGGTGTACTCGACGCCCGAGAAGCGGGCCTTCAGCTCGAACTTGATGCCGCGCTTGCGGAAGGCGCGCTCCAGCAGCTTGGAGGAGTTCTCGTCCTCCAGCGGGACGAGGTGCGGCAGCGCCTCGACGATGGTGACCTCGACGCCGAAGGACTTCCAGACCGAGGCGAACTCGACGCCGATGACGCCGCCGCCCAGGATGACGGCCGACTTCGGGATCCGGTCGAGCTTGAGGGCGTGGTCCGAGGAGATCACGCGGTTGCCGTCGATCTCCAGGCCCGGGATCGAGCGCGGGACGGAACCGGTGGCCAGGACGATGTGCCGGCCTTCGATGCGCTGGCCGTTCACGTCCACCGAGGTCTGCGAGGAGAGCTTGCCCTCGCCCTGGATGAAGGTGACCTTGCGGGACGCCACCAGGCCCTGCAGACCCTTGTACAGGCCGGCGATGACGTCGTCCTTGTACTTGTGGACGCCATTGATGTCGATGCCCTGGAAGGTGGCCAGAACGCCGAACTCGGCGGCCTCCTTCGTCTCGTCCGCGATCTCGGCGGCGTGCAGCAGTGCCTTGGTCGGGATGCAGCCGCGGTGCAGGCAGGTGCCGCCCAGCTCACCCTTCTCGACCAGGGCAACGCTCAGACCCAGCTGAGCGGCGCGGAGCGCCGCGGCGTAACCGCCGCTTCCGCCTCCGAGAATGACTACGTCGAAAACGGTGCTGGCGTCGTTCGCCACGTCACGTCCTCCATGCAATGGGGTGGGTCGCCGGGCCGGTCGCGGTCCGGTGGGTCGGAAGCCTTTGTGGGGCGCCCAGTCGTGCCGGAAATACATCTTCGCACTTGTTCGCGGTGGCTGATGTCCGGGTCCGCCCCAGGGGCGTCCCACGGAGTGGTCACCGGGGCGGGAACACCCCCGACGGAAGGGCATCATCGCAGCTCAAGGCCCTGTTGGCAGCCGCCGGACGGGCGTCTTCCGCGCGGTTTGGCGCCGCCTCTTCCGCAGTGCGGAACAAAGTTTCGCCCGTGGCGAACAGAGGTGCGATGCGGTTCCCCCGCCTACTCACAGGTAACCCGCGGCGGACGCCGACGGGGGCCCGGCGCACACGCGCCGGGCCCCCGTGGAGGCTGAGGTCCGCGAGGAGCGGGCCCGGGTCAGGCCTTGCCGTTGGCCGCGGTCTGCTCCGCGAAGCGGACCAGGGTCCGCACCGCGCTCGCGGTGCCGCCCTTCGGGGTGTAGCCGAACGGCGCGCTCTCGTGGAACGCCGGGCCGGCGATGTCCAGGTGCGCCCAGTCGATGCCCTCGGCCACGAACTCCTGCAGGAACAGGCCGGCCACCAGACCGCCGCCCATCCGCTCGCCCATGTTGGCGAGGTCGGCGATGGTCGAGTCGGTCATGCCCTTCTTGAGCTCGGCCGGCAGCGGCAGCGGCCAGGACTGCTCGCCGACCTCGCCCGCGAGGGCGTGCAGGTTGTCGCGCAGCTCGTCGTTGTTGGCCATCACACCGAAGGTGCGGGTGCCCAGGGCCAGCACCATGGCGCCGGTCAGGGTCGCCACGTCGACGATGACGTCCGGGTTGTCCTCGCCGGCCTTCACGATCGCATCGGCCAGCACCAGACGGCCCTCGGCGTCGGTGTTCAGCACCTCGACGGTCTTGCCGCCGTACATGCGCAGCACGTCGCCCGGGCGGGTGGCGGAGCCGGACGGCATGTTCTCGGCCAGCGCCAGCCAGGCGGTCACGTTGACGGCCAGGCCCAGACGCTTGGCGGCCACCACGGCGGCGAACACGGCGGCGGCGCCGGCCATGTCGCACTTCATGGTTTCGTTGTGGCCGGCCGGCTTCAGCGAGATGCCGCCCGAGTCGTAGGTGATGCCCTTGCCGACGAAGGCCAGCGAGGCCTTCGCCTTCGGGTGGGTGTAGGCCACCTTCACCAGCCGCGGCGGGTTGGCCGAGCCGTTGCCGACGCCCAGCAGGCCGCCGAAGCCGCCCTTGGCCAGCGCCTTCTCGTCCAGCACCTCGACCTTCAGGCCGTGCTCCTTGCCGGCCGCCTGGGCGATCGCGGCGAAGCTCTTCGGGTTCAGGTCGTTCGGCGCGGTGTTGACCAGGTCGCGGGCGCGGTTCATCTCCTCGCCGATCGCGGTGGCTCGCTCCACGGCGGCCTTGGCGTCCTTGCTGCCCTTGCGGGCGGTCAGCACGACCAGCTCGCCGACCGGCTCCTTGCCGTTGCCGTTGGCCTTGTAGGTGCCGAAGGCGTACGAGCCGAGCAGGCCGCCCAGCGCGACCGCCTCGACCTCCTCCGCGGACTCGGCCGGCAGGGCCAGCGCGGCCTTCTTGACGCCGGCCAGGGTGCGGCCGGCGACACCGGCGGCGCGGCGCAGCGCCTCCAGCCCGTAGCCGTCCTCGGCCGCCTCGCCGAGGCCGACCGCGAGCACGAGCGCGGCCTTCAGGCCGGCGGGGGAGGCCACCTTGACGGTCTCGCCCTCGGCGCCGGTCGCGCCCAGGGTGCCGAGGACCTCGGCCAGCTTGCCCTCGAACGCCTCGTTCACGGCCTCGGCGCCGGGGGCCAGCACAATGCCCTTGGGGCCCTTCGCGACACCGACCACCAGGGCGTCCGCGCGCAGCGAGGCGGCGGAGGAGGTGCTCACAGACAATGCAGTCACGTAATGCGTCCTGTTCTTTCGCGGTCCACGGCCGGTCGCGGCGTGACTGCCGCACCGGCGCAGCCCGCCGTCGCAGGCCGTCCGCCGGCGGGCCCTGCGGTTCCGGGCCCCCTGGCGCGCGCGTCCGCCGACAGCGGCCGCACACACCAGAGGCCCCGGCTCCTCGGTGCGCGCCGGGCGGGCAGGACCTGCCACGGTGCAGGGCTGCGGTGCTTCACGCATGGTAGTCCGCATGGTGGGATCACGCGCCGCCCGGCGTCAGCCGAGCAACGCCAAGGCGAACAGCGTCCCGGTCGCGGCGGTCTCCGCCATCGCGCCGAGCACGTCCCCGGTGATCCCGCCGAACCTGCGGACGCACCGCCCGAGCAGCAGCCGGGCGCAACCCACGCCGAACCCAACCGCCAGCGGCAGACGCAGGGCTGACCATCCGTCGAACGACCCGCACGCAGCCAGGGCGAGCGCCGTGAGGGCCGTCCCGGCGACGGCCCCGGCGGGGGAGACGGTGCCCGCCACCATCGCCCCGAGCCCGCCCGGCCGCGCGGCCGGCACCGACCGCAGACAGCCCCAGCCCAGCGCGCACCGGGCGGCCACCGCCGAGGCGAGCACCGCGAGCGCGCCGCGCGACACCGAGTGCCCGAACTGCCCGGCCAGCGCGGCGACCTGCGCCAGCAGCACCAGGACCAGCGTCAGGACGCCGAACGGCCCGATGTCGGACTGCTTCATGATCCGCAGCGCGTCCTCGGCCGGCTTGCCGCTGCCCAGCCCGTCGGCGACGTCCGCCAGACCGTCCAGGTGCAGCCCCCTGGTCAGCGCGGCCGGCACCGCCACCGCCGCCACCGCCCCGAGCAGCCCACCTGCCCGCCAGGCCACCAGCGCCCCCACCCCGGCCGCGATCCCGCCCAGCACCACCCCCACCACGGGAGCCGCCGTCATCGCCCGGCCCCCCGCCGCCCGGTCCCACCGCTCCACCCGCACCCGCAGCACCGACAGCGTCCCGAACGCGAACCGCAGCCCCTCCCCCCACGTCACCCGCCCACCACCGCCGGCCATCGCTCCACTCCTCCACCACACCACACGACCAGAACCAACAAGCAGAATCCCGGCGCCCCGGCACCAACCCCGAACCCCACCCCTCCAAACAAGCAGAATCCCCGCGCCCCGAAAGGGGCGCGGGGAACTGCGCGGGGCGGAAGGCCGCGGGCCGGAAGCTCGATCGCCGCCGCTCAGTTGCAGGTGCTCGTCCCGTCGGGCGTGCGGATCCGCGCGAAGCGAAGGCCACGGCCCGGAAGCTCAACCGCCACCGCTCAGTTGCCGGACCGTCCGATTCCCCGCCCCCGCTACAGCCTCCGCAGCAGATCCGCCGCCGAAGGCAGCTTCGGCTGCTCCTTCGGCGCCGACGGCACGAACGGCTGCGCCGCCTCCTCCGCGAGCGCGTCGCCCGCCGCCTGGAGCAGCGGCAGCGCGAGCACCGCCCCGACGCCCTCGCCCATGGTGATCCCCTGGTCCTGCATCGGCGTCAGGGTCAGCCGGTCGTACGCCTTCGCCTGGGCCGGCTCGCCGCTGGACTGCCCGGCCCGCCACCACTCCGGCGCCCGGAAGGCGATCCGCTGCGCGACCAGCGCGCAGGCCGAGGAGACCACGCCGTCCAGCACCACCGGCAGCCGTCGGACGGCGGCCTGCAGCAGGAACCCGGTGATGGCGGCGAAGTCCGCCCCGCCGGTGGCGCCGAGCAGCGCCAGCTGGTCGCCGAGCACCGGCCGGGCCCGCCGCAGCGAGTCCCGGATGGTGGCGCACTTGACCATCCACACCCGGTCGTCGATCCCCGAGCCGCGCCCGCAGACCGCGGCCGCGTCCGTCCCGCACAGCGCGCCGACCAGGACGGCGGCCACCGTGGTGGAGCCGACCCCGAGGTCGCCGAGCAGTACCAGGTCGGTGCCGGAGTCGGCTTCCTCGTCGGCCACGGCCATGCCGGCCCGGAAGGCCCGTACGGTCTCCTCCGGGCTGAGCGCGTCCTCGACGTCGATCCGGCCGGAGCCGCGCCGGATCCGGTGGGCGACCACCTCGTCCGGGAATTCCGCGGGATCGGCGTCCACCGCGACGTCGACCACCCGCAGTTCCGCGCCGTAGCGCGCGGCCAGCCGGGCGACCGGCGCGGTGCCGTCGAGCACCGCCCGCACCCGGGCCGCGGTGCCGCCCTGGGCGGGCAGCCGGGAGACCCCGAGCGCGGCCACGCCGTGGTCGGCGGCGAACAGCAGCACCTTGGGCGCCGAGACCGGCCGCACCGGGGAGCGCCCCTGTACGGACGACAGCCAGCTGCCCAGCTCCTCCAGCTTGCCGAGGCCGCCGCGCGGCCGCCCGGCTTCCTGCCAGCGCTCCTCGGCGGCCCGCCGGGCACTGTCGTCGGGGCGCTCGACGAGCGAGGAGAACGTATCGAGATCCACGGTCGTGTCCATCGTTCGGAAGGCTACACGCCGCAGGTGTGCGGGCTGGGCTTGACCGTCAGAACCTGTCCTGCGACGACCAGTAGCACCCGTTCCGAGGCGTCCGCCACGGCCATGTTGAGCCGGCCCAGGGTGTCGCGGAAGCGCCGTCCGGCGGCGGTCGCCGGGACCACACCCATGCCGACCTCGTTGCTCACCGCGACGACCGTCCGCGAGGTGGCCGCCCAGGCCGCGGCCAGCGCCTGGCAGCGGCGCTGCACAGCCGCCTCGGCCCGGTTCGCCCACGCGTCGTCGTCCCAGGCGCCGCACTCGTCCATCACGGCGGTCAGCCACAGCGCCAGGCAGTCGATCAGCACCGGCGCCGGGTCACCGGTGTCGGCCAGTACGGCCTCCAGCTCGCAGGTCTCGACGGTGCGCCAGCTCGCCGGCCGGCGGTCCCGGTGCAGCGCGATCCGCTGGGCCCACTCGGCGTCGCCGTCCCGGGTGCCGCCGGTGGCCACGTACAGGACGTCGGCCCGGTCGGCGAGCAGTCGCTCGGCGCGGGTGGACTTGCCGGAGCGCGCGCCGCCGAGCAGCAGCGTGCGGGGGAGCGGGGGGTGGGTCGCCATGGCGCCCATCCTGCCGGACAGGCATACGGAAGATCGGGCCGGGCAGGCTATGGTGCGCACCACACACAGCAGCACGCACAGCACACAGGCAGCAGCGTCAGCGGGAGGAGCCGGGCATGGTCTGGACGTGGCGGTACGAGAAGGCGGACGGCAGCGCGGTGACGTCGAGCCTCGGCCAGGAGGAGTTCGCCGGTCAGGGCGACGCCGAGACCTGGATCGGGGAGACCTGGAAGCAGCTCGCCGAGGAGGGCGTGGACACCGCGGTCCTGCTGGAGGACGGCAACAAGGTCTACGCGATGAGCCTGCACGAGGCCTGAGCCCCCGCCCCTTCACCCCGGAGGCGAGCGGGCGAGTAGCTGCTACTTCGCCCCGATCACGTGCAGCAGCGCCGCGACCTGCCGGTACGGATCGGTGCGGCCGGCCCGGTCCTCGGCCTCGAGCAGCTGGGCCAGCTGCCGCCCGTCCACCGGCGGGGCGGCGTCGTCGGGCGCGTTGTCGGTGAAGACCCGGACGCCGTACCAGTGCCGCAGCGGCACCGACACCTCGGAGAGGGTGACGGACAGGTCGGCGAGCCGGTCGGCGCGGGCGGCCAGCCCGAGCCGGTTGTAGTACCGGTCGCTCTCGAAGGCGTGCAGGGCGGCCCGCCAGTCCCCGGCGGCGGCGGGCCGCAGCGCGAGCGCGTCCCGGTTGCGGACCAGCAGTGAGAGCAGTCCGCCGGGTGCCAGCAGCCGGGCCAGCGAGGCGATCATCGGGTCCGGGTCGGGCAGGTACATCAGGACGCCGTGGCAGAGCACCACGTCGAAGCTGCGCGGGCCGAACCAGCGCCCGCACTGGTGGCCGTCGCCGCTGAGCAGCTGCAGCCGGCCGCGCACCTCGGGCGGTTCCTCGGCGAGGGCCCCCTGGGCGACGCCGAGCGCGACCGGGTCGGAGTCGATCCCGGTGACGTAGTGGCCGGCCCGGGCCAGTCGCAGGGCCTGGGTGCCCTGCCCGCAGCCGATGTCGAGGACGCGCTGCGCGGTGCGGCCGGCCAGCTGTTCGGCGAGCTGCCGGGAGACGAGCTCCTGCCGGACGAAGTTGCGCAGTCCGCCGAGCCGGTCCAGCCAGGCGCCGGTGCCGCCGGCGAAGGAGCCGCTGCGGGAGGGCAGCCGGCGCTCCTGGCCGAGCCGGTCATGGCCGCCGTCGCTCTGTCCGGGAAGCGTGCCGCCCTGCCCGGGCAGGGCGTAGAGGCCGGGCCCCTCCCAGGACGGCGGGGCCCAGCCGGAGTCCACCGGTTCGGCGGTCAGGGCTTCTCCCCGCGCCGCACCTGCGGCTTGGGCAGGCGCAGCCGGCGCATTTGCAGGGTGCGCATGATGCCGTACGCGACCACGCCGCGGGTGTTCTGCCCGGCGAAGCGCTCGCCCAGCTGCTTGCGCAGGCCGAAGCCGAGGCGCACGAAGTCCAGGAACACCAGGACGAAGAACAGCAGGAACAGCAGCGTCGACAGCAGCTGCAGGGTGGGCACCTTGATGATGCTCAGCACCAGGATGACCACGGCGGCCGGCAGGAAGAACTCGGCGAGCGACCAGCGGGAGTCCACGTAGTCGCGGGCGAACCTGCGCACCGGGCCCTTGTCGCGGGCCGGCAGGTGGCGCTCGTCGCCGTCGATCAGCGCCTGGCGCTGCTTCTCGCGCTCGACCCGCATCCGGTCGCGGGCCTGGCGGGAGGCCTCCTTGCGGTCCTTGGGCACCGTGACCCGGGTACGCCGGTTGGCCTCGGCCTCGCTGCGCTTGGGGGTGGGGCGGCCCTTCTTGGCCTGCGGGTGGCGGGCCTGGGGCGTCTCGTCCTGCTTCTCCAGCACGGTGGCGGAGGCGGCGGCATCATCTGAACGGCGTCGGAACACACCCCCAGCGTACGGGGTGCGGAGCCGCGACCACGGGTCCCCTCGGACCCAAACGCATATCGATCCGGCCGGTCGCGTTCCGACCGGGGTGTCCCGGGCCCTTCCCGTAGGGGATCAGTCGGATGGAGTATGGGGAGGATGAGAGGCGGATCCACCCCGGGGAGGAGGAACCGCCCCTGGTCGCTGTAGCAGTCTTGTTGCAGGCAGGTGCACTGCGGCGACGGGCTCGCTGCACATACACTCGTCGTGTCTGGTAACGAGATCAAGACCGCAGGCCGGAGAAGGGGGCACCCGAGGCCCATGAGCGACGGAATCATGAAGCGTATGGGGCTGATCTTCCGCTCCAAGGCGAACAAGGCCTTGGACCGGGCGGAGGATCCCCGTGAAACGCTCGACTACTCCTACCAGAAGCAGCTCGAACTGCTGCAGAAGGTACGGCGTGGTGTCGCGGACGTCGCGACCTCGCGCAAGCGCCTGGAACTCCAGCTGACCCAGCTCCAGCAGCAGTCCGCGAAGTACGAGGACCAGGGCCGCAAGGCGCTGTCCCTCGGCCGTGAGGACCTCGCGCGCGAGGCGCTGACCCGCAAGGCCAACATGCAGTCCCAGATCAACGACCTGGAGACGCAGTACCAGGCCCTGCAGGCCGAGGAGGAGAAGCTCACGCTCGCCTCCCAGCGCCTCCAGGCCAAGGTCGACGCCTTCCGCACCAAGAAGGAGACGATCAAGGCCACCTACACCGCGGCGCAGGCGCAGACCCGCATCGCCGAGTCCTTCTCCGGCATCTCGGAGGAGATGGGCGACGTCGGCCTGGCGATCCAGCGGGCCGAGGACAAGACCGCGCAGATGCAGGCCCGGGCCGGTGCGATCGACGAGCTGCTGGCCTCCGGCGCGCTCGACGACGCCAGTGGTCTCGGCCGCAAGGACGACATCGAGGCCGAGCTGGAGCGGGTGGCCGGCGGTTCCGACGTCGAGCTGGAGCTCGCCCGGATGAAGGCCGAGCTGTCCGGTGGCCCCGCCGCCGGTCCGGCCGCGATCGAGCAGGGCAAGCCGGCCCAGCAGCCGCAGGACTCGCACCCGCAGGACACCCCGCGCATCAACTACAACAAGTGAGCTGAGCTCGACCCCCACGAGGACCAGGAGACGCACGGCATGATCATGAGGGTCATGGGCGAGGGGCAGTACGAGGTGGGCGAGGACCACCTGAACCTGCTCAACCAGCTCGACGACGAGCTGCTCACCGCGGTGGAGTCGGGCGACGAGGAGAACTTCCGCCAGGCTTACGGGAAGCTGCTGGACGCCGTGAAGCAGTACGGCACCCGGCTGCCGGACGACTCGCTGGAGCCGTCCGAGCTGATCCTGCCGAGTGCTGAGGCGACCCTCGACGAGGTCCGCGCCCTACTGCTCTCCGAGGGCGAGGGCGTGATCCCGGGGTTCCCCGAGT
Organism: Kitasatospora sp. NPDC001683; assembly: GCF_053596495.1. Taxonomy (NCBI): domain Bacteria; kingdom Bacillati; phylum Actinomycetota; class Actinomycetes; order Kitasatosporales; family Streptomycetaceae; genus Kitasatospora; species Kitasatospora sp. NPDC001683. The sequence goes on along the minus strand of NZ_JBSFGK010000019.1, from coordinate 6,220 downwards.
ACGACTAGGCCCCGCGGCCGCTGCCAGACGAAAGGGCGGGTCCCCTCCACCGGAGGGGACCCGCCCTTCTCGTGCGACGGTGCGCGCGGGGGCCGGACTACGGCAGGGCCAGCATCCGGTCCAGCGCGGCCTTGGCGTACTTCTCGGTCTCCGGGTCGACGGTGATCACGTTCGGCACCCGGCCCTCGACCAGCGACTCCAGCGCCCAGACCAGGTGCGGCAGGTCGATCCGGTTCATGGTCGAGCAGAAGCAGACCGTGCGGTCGAGGAAGACGATCTCCTTGTCCGGGTGCGCCTTGGCCAGCCGGCGGACCAGGTTCAGCTCGGTGCCGATGGCCCACTTGGAGCCGGGTTCGGCGGCGTCCAGGGCCTTGATGATGTACTCGGTCGAGCCCACCATGTCGGCGGCCGTGACGACCTCGTGCTTGCACTCGGGGTGCACCAGGACGGTCACGCCGGGGATCCGCTCGCGGACGTCGTTCACCGAGTCCAGGCTGAACCGGCCGTGCACCGAGCAGTGGCCGCGCCAGAGGATCATCTTGGCGTCCCGCAGCTGCTCGGCGGTCAGGCCGCCGTTCGGCTTGTGCGGGTTGTAGAGGACGCAGTCGTCCAGCGAGAAGCCCATGTCCCGCACCGCGGTGTTGCGGCCGAGGTGCTGGTCGGGCAGGAAGAGCACCTTCTGGCCCTGCTCGAAGGCCCACTCCAGGGCGCGCTGGGCGTTGGAGGAGGTGCAGATGGTGCCGCCGTGCTTGCCGGTGAAGGCCTTGATGTCGGCGGAGGAGTTCATGTAGGAGACCGGGACGGTCACGTCGGCTATGCCGGCGTCGGTCAGCACGTCCCAGCACTCGGCGACCTGCTCGGCGGTGGCCATGTCGGCCATCGAACAGCCGGCCGCCAGGTCCGGCAGCACGACCTGCTGCTTCTCGCTGGTGAGGATGTCCGCGGACTCGGCCATGAAGTGCACGCCGCAGAAGACGATGTACTCGGCCTCCGGGCGGGCCGCGGCGTCGCGGGCGAGCTTGAAGGAGTCGCCGGTGACGTCGGCGAACTCGATGACCTCGTCGCGCTGGTAGTGGTGGCCGAGGATGAAGACGCGGTCGCCGAGCGCGGCCTTGGCCGCCCTGGCGCGCTCGACGAGGTCGGGGTCGGAGGCCGGGGGCAGGTCACCCGGGCACTCGACGCCGCGCTCGCTGTTCGGGTCGGCCTCCCGGCCGAGCAGCAGCAGAGCGAGCGGCGTCGGAGTGGGGTCGACGCCGTAGGTCTCGGTGATGGTGGTGGTCACGGGCGGGTGCCCTTCTGTGCGGCCGAGCTAGCGGTGGGGCCTTTTCGTCTATCTGACGCTATCTATTCTAACCGCTTAGCGTCAGACTGACGATGGCCATCCTGTCGATGTGACGAGAACCGCTCGGCGAAACGGATGCTTCCGCCCGTGGCCGAATCGATATTTCGAAGCCCCTGGGTATGGCTGAGCCCATGAAAGCAATCGTGATCAACCGCTACGGCGGCCCCGAGGTGGTCGAGTACACCGACCTGCCCGATCCGAAGATCGGGCCCGACTCCGTACTGGTGCAGGTCCGGGCGGCCGGGGTGAACCCGGTGGACTGGAAGATCCGGGACGGCGCCCTGGACGGCCTGCTGGACGTCCACTTCCCGCTGGTCATGGGCTGGGACGTGGCGGGCGTGGTCCGCGCGGTCGGCGGTGGGGTGACGGAGTTCGCCCCCGGCGACGAGGTGTACGGCTACGTCCGCAAGGACGCCGTCGAGCACGGCACCTACGCCGAACTGGTCTCCGCACCGGTCCGCACCCTGGCCCGCCGGCCCGCCGCGCTGGACTGGGCGCAGTCCGGCGGCCTGCCGCTGGCCGGACTCACCGCGCTGCAGGCCCTGAAGGCCGTGCGGCTCGAGGCGGGGGAGACCGTACTGGTGCACGCCGCGGCCGGCGGGGTCGGCCACCTGGCCGTTCAGATCGCCCGGGCCCGCGGCGCCCGGGTGATCGGCACCGCGGGCGAGCGCAACCACGACTACCTGCGCGGCCTCGGCGCCGAGCCGGTCACGTACGGCGAGGGCCTGGCCGAGCGGGTGCGGGCGCTCGCCCCGGACGGCGTGGACGCGGCCCTGGACCTGGTCGGCCGCGGCGCCGTCCAGGTCTCCGCGGGCCTGGTGGCCGACCCGGGCCGGATCGCCTCGATCACCGACTTCGGGGTCAAGGCGCTCGGCGGCCAGTACGTCTGGGTCCGCCCGGACGCGGCGGGCCTGGCGGAGCTCGCCGCGCTCGCCGACGACGGCCGACTGACCGTCACCGTCGCCTCCACCTTCCCGCTGGCCCAGGCGGCCTCCGCCCAGGCCCTCAGCGCCGAGGGCCGCACGAGGGGGAAGATCGTCCTCCTGGTCGAGTGACCGCCGGACCGCCGCCTCCCGGCCATCCGTCGGCGATGAACTCGTCCGGGTCATCCGCCAGAATGGGTGGCGAACCGTTTCGGCAGAGGCAGGGGAAGCACCGGCCGCCGCCGGGACGCCCCCTCGCCCCCGCACGACCCGTGGAGCCCCGCACCGATGACCAGCAGCCGAGCGCACGAGGTGATCGGGGCCGACCTGGACGAGACCGACCGGCAGCTCCTCGCCCGCCTCGGCAGCGACGGCCGCGCCTCCTACGCCGAGATCGGTCTCCAGGTGAACCTCTCCGCCACCGCCGTGCGCCGCCGGATCGACCGGCTCCGGGCGCGCGGCGTGGTGCGGGGCTTCACCGTGGTGCTCGACCCGGCCGTGCTCGGCTGGCAGACCGAGGCCTTCGTCGAGGTCTACTGCCGCGAGCGCACCGCCCCCGAGGAGATCCTCGCCAGCCTGCGCCAGTTCCCCGAGGTGGTCGCCGCCTGGACGGTCACCGGCGACCCGGACGCCCTGGTCCACCTGCGGGCCGCCGACATGCGCCACCTGGAGGCCGTCATCGAGCGCATCCGGCGCGAGCCCGGCGTCCAGCGCAGCCGCTCCTCCGTGGTCCTCTCCCAGCTGATCGGCTGACCGCGGGACAGCTGCGCAGGAATCCTGCGCGGACCCCGCCGAAGACGCTCGAAACCTGCCTGACCAGCCGCGTTCCGACGCGCGTCGAAGCGCCGCCGCTGCCTACGCTGATCACGTCCGGTCACCGCGGTGAGGCGCCCCGCGGACCGGATCCCCCGACACCCACAGCCGAGAGGGACAGCAGTGTCCGCAGCACCCGACCGCATGCACCGGCCCGACAACGACCTGGTCGACCTGGTTTTCGACTACATGCGGGAGCGGCTGCAGTACGACCCCGTCCCGCTCGACCACCCCGGTGACGGCGAGCACCTGCGCAACCAGTTGGCCGGCCTGCTCAACCAGGACGGCAACGACCCGGCCGACGTGCTCAAGCTGTACGACCACGAGCTGTCCCGCGCGGTCATCTCCGCCGACAGCCCCCGCTACCTGTCCTTCATCCCGTGCGCCCCGACCAAGGCCGCGCTGCTGTTCGACATGGTCGTCTCCTGCGCCTCCCTGCAGGGCATCTCCTGGCTGGAGGCGGCCGGCGCCATCGCGGCCGAGAACCAGGTGCTGCGCCTGATCGCCGACCGGGCCGGGCTGCCCGCCTCGGCCGGCGGCTGCTTCGTCTCCGGCGGCTCGGCCGGCAACCTCTCCGCCCTGGTGGTCGCCCGCGACACCGCCCGCCGTCGTCTGGGCGTCGGTCCCGAGGCCCGGCTGCGAATAGCCGTCGCCGACCAGGTGCACTCCTCGGTCAAGAACACCTTCAACATCATCGGCGTCGAGGCCTTCAAGGTCCCGACCGTGAACCGCCGGTTCACCGGCGAGGCGCTGCGCGCCGCCCTGGCCGCCGACCCCAACCCCGAGACGGTGATCGCCGTCGTCGGCACCGCCGGCACCACCAACGAGGGCATCGTCGACGACCTGGCCGGCCTGGCCGAAGTCGCCCGCGAGCGCGACCTGTGGTTCCACGTGGACGGCGCCTACGGCGGCGCGGGCCTGTTCGCCCCCTCGGTGCGCGAGCGCTACAACGGCATCGAGCACGCCGACTCCTTCGTGGTCGACCCGCACAAGTGGCTGTTCGCCCCCTTCGACTGCGCCGCGCTGATCTACCGCAACCCGCAGCTCGCCCGCGCCGTGCACACCCAGGACGCCTCCTACCTGGACGTCCTGCACACCGAGGGCGACGAGTGGAACCCCACTGACTACGCCTACCACCTGACCCGGCGCGCCCGCGGCCTGCCGCTCTGGTTCTCGCTGGCCGTCCACGGCGTCCAGGCCTACACCGACGCCATCGAGACCGGCCTCCAGCTGGCCCGGGACACCGCCGAGCTGATCCGCGACACCGAGCACCTGGAGCTGCTGTTCGACCCGCAGCTCTCCGCCGTCTGCTTCAAGCGCACCGGGTGGACCAACGACGACTACTACCGTTGGTCGCAGCAGCTGCTCGCGGACCAGATCGGCTTCGTCACCCCGACCGGTTGGGACGGCGAGACCGTCGCCCGCTTCGCCTTCCTGCACCCGGGCACGACCATGGAGATGGTCAAGGAGATCCTGGACACCATGGCCTGATCGAGGCTCCCGTCGTACGGCCCCCACCGGCTCCCCGGTCGGGGCCGTACGCGTGCCCGGGGCCGTACGCGTGCTACAGGAACGCCCCGCTCGGCAGGTACGGGGTCGGCGGCCGCATCCCGCGCACCCCGACGAAGCCGCTGGTCGCCGGCGTCAGCCCGACCTCCAGCCCGACGTCCAGCGCCCACTCCTGCTCGGCGGTCAGGTACTCCACCCGTGCCTCGACCCCGTTCGGCACCCGGGCCAGCGCCTCGCGCAGCAGCCGGGCGCCGATCCGCTTGCTGGTCGCCGCCAGCAGCCGCACCACGCCGCCGTCCCGGTAGCAGTAGCCGCTGCCGGCCAGCGCGTCGGCGACCAGCAGCTCCTCGAAGTGCCCGAGCATCAGCTCGTGGTCCGGCCCGTGCGCGGATCCGCGCAGCCGGCGGTCCACCGAGTCCAGCAGGTGCAGATGGGTGGCGTTGCCCGGGTGCACCGGTATGTCGCCCGGGTCGATCAGCCCCTCCCGGTCCACCCGCCCGGTCAGCCGCATCGCCGGGTGCAGGGTGAACCCGGCCAACCGGTAGCGGCGGGCCGCCGCCGGGGAGTCGGAGGCGCAGACCATCCCGCGCAGGCAGCCCCCGGCGTGGGCCAGCGCCCGTTCGAACAGCAGCCGCCCGACCCCCCGGCCCTGGGCGGACGGCCGGACCGCGAACAACGAGGGCATCCACAGGCCCTCGCGGCGCATCGACAGCACCACCCCCACCGCCTGCCCGCCGCTCACCGCCAGCCAGCAGCCCCCGGGATCGGTGCGCGCCAGGTGTCTGGTCCGGGCCAACTGCAGCGGCGTCGGCGCCGACCGTCGCGCGGGGTCGTCGGACGGCGCGCCGAACGCGGCGAGGGACAGTTCCGAGACGACCTCCGCGTCCGCTGCGGTGTCCCTGACCTGGCGAAGGATCATGTCGCCCATCCTGGCGTCCGACGGACGCCCGCGGGGCCCGTTCACCCGGATCCATGACGCGGGCGGTGACCGTCCTCCCCGGGTTGTGCGAGCATGGGAAGCGCATGGGGACACGGGTGCACACCCGGCCCACGGAAGATCCGCCGTCGAACAGGCCGCAGAAATCCATCGCCGTCCGGGAAATGAAACCGGGCGGCCGTTGGTTGGCACTGGCGGCAGACCGTCGTCAAAGACCGGGAGAAAGCAGATGACCGTCCAGGACGAGACCACCGTCGAGAGTGGCATCCTCCTCACCGATGCCGCCGCGGCCAAGGTCAAGGCCCTGCTGGAGCAGGAAGGCCGCGAGGACCTCGCGCTGCGCGTCGCCGTCCAGCCCGGTGGCTGCTCCGGCCTGCGCTACCAGCTGTTCTTCGACGAGCGTTCGCTCGACGGCGACGTGGTGAAGGACTTCGGCGGCGTCAAGGTCGTCACCGACCGCATGAGCGCCCCGTACCTGGGCGGCGCCACCGTCGACTTCGTCGACACCATCGAGAAGCAGGGCTTCACGATCGACAACCCGAACGCCACCGGCTCCTGCGCCTGCGGCGACTCCTTCAGCTAAGCCCGAAGGCTCACTGAGCGAGATGCGGTGAGGCGGCCCCGGGGGCAGCGCGCTGATCCCGATCCCGGCGATCACCAGCAGGGCGGCCGCGGCGGCCGTCGGGCTGACCCGCT